>JBOGJB010000326.1:0-10627 GCA_050745085.1 Vicinamibacterales bacterium | reverse complement strand
CGCGCGCCCCGCGCCGCGGGACCGCCGTCGGCGGGATTCCAGGCGCGTGCCGCGCGACGCGTGCGGCGCGTCGATCGGGCGCACGCGGCGGCGTTCGCTGATGACGATCTCGGTCGCGTTGGTCAGGTCCTGCTCGTACATCGCCTCCATCTCGCGCGCGAACGTCTCGTTCTCGATCGACGCGTCCAGCTCCCAGTTGCCCAGCCAACTCAAGGGGTTCAGGTTCGTCGATCCCACGCGCGCCCAGCTGCCGTCGGCGACCGCGGTCTTCGCGTGCAGCATCGAGCCGTTCCACTCGAACACGCGGATGCCCCCTTCGAGCAGCGCGCGGTAGGCAGCGCGCGTCAGCGCCCGGACGCCCGGCACGTCGCTCGATCCGGGGACGAGCAGCCGGACGTCGACGCCGTCGGCGGCGGCGGCCTTGAGCGCCTGCACGTACGGCGTCGAGGCGATGAAGTAGGCATCGGTCAGCCACAGCGTCTTGCGCGCGGCGGAGGCGATGAGCTGATCGAGGCGATAAATAGCGGTCGCCCCCGGCACGCTCGCGACCACCCGCACCGGCAGCGTGCCGGCGGGCGGGATGTCGTCCGCGGATGGGCGCTCGGTCCGGGGCAGCGGTGTGCCCGTCTCCGCCCAGACGTCCGCGAACGCGCGCTCAATCTGGGCGACGGCGGGCCCTTCGATCTCGACCCCCGTGTCGCGCCACGCGTTCTCGCCGACCCAGGCCTGCCCCACGCAGAGGCCGGAGACGTAGCCGATCCGGCCGTCGATCGCGATCATCTTGCGATGGTCGCGGCTCATCCAGGCCAGCGGGCTGCCGAAATGCGGAGGGTTCACGGCACGCAGCTCGACACCGGCCGCCCGCAGGATCTTTCCATACTTCCGCGGCGTGACCTGGAACGATCCCCACCAGTCGTACAGGACGCGGACGATGACCCCGGCGCGCGCGCGCGCGGCGAGCGCTTCCGCAAACCGGTGCCCAACCTCGTCGTCGTGGATGATGTAGCTTTCGAAATGAATCCATCGACGCGCGCCCGCAATCGACTCGAGCCACGCGGCGTAGTTCTCGCCGCCGTCGCGGAGCAGCCGCACGCGGTTGCCGGGGGCGGGCTCCGCGCCTGTCGCGCGCGCGAAGGCGCGATCGAGAAAGCGCTCGACCGGAGTGAGCGACGGCGCGATCATTGCCTACGATTCTAGACTGGAGGGCACGCCGATGCGTTGGACCGGAGATCGCGGTCACATCGAGGACATGCGCGGACGGTCGGGCTTTGGAGCCGGGCGCGGCCTCCCGCTCGGCATCGGCGGCCTGGTCGTACTTCTACTGTTGAGCTGGCTGACAGGCGCTGATTTCCTGTCGCTCCTGAGCGGCGGCGGCGCGCCGTCGGGGTCGGAGACGGCCGGCACGTCCGGGCCGCTCACTTCGACGCCCGAAGAGGAGCGTCTGGTCGATATGGTCGGCGCGGTCATGAAGGATGCCCAGGAGACGTGGACAACCTTGTTGCCGGATCGGTATCAGGAGACGAGCGCCGTCTTGTTTCGCGACGCGTACCAGTCGGCCTGTGGCTTCGCCCAGGCCGCGACGGGGCCGTTTTATTGCCCGGGGGACCGGAAGGTCTATCTCGATCTGAGCTTCTTCGACGAGCTGGACCGGCGCTTCGGCGCGCCGGGCGATTTCGCGCAGGCGTATGTCATCGCGCACGAGCTCGGCCACCACGTCCAGACCGTGACCGGCATCGAGGGGCAGATGCGCCAGCAGCAGCAGCGCCGCCCGTCGCAGGCCAACGAGCTCTCTGTGCGGCTGGAGCTGCAGGCGGATTGCTTCGCCGGCGTGTGGGGCCACGCGGCGTCGAGGCCCGGACGCTTCATGCAGAACCGCGTGGAGCTGGAGAGCGGTGACGTCGAGGAAGGTCTGCAGGCCGCCGCGGCGATCGGCGACGATCGGCTTCAGAAGATGTCGGGCGGTCGCGTAGCTCCCGAGTCGTTCACGCATGGATCGTCGGCGCAGCGCGTGGAGTGGTTCCGCCGCGGCCTGGAACACGGCGACCCCGAGGCGTGCAACACGTTCGGTACTTAGACAACGAATGGTGCAGCGAGGACAGATCAGGTGCGCGCCGGTGACGACGACTTCGCGACGGTTGTTGCCAGCGCAATCATCGACGCGATGTCGGAGACGTTGGCTGGCAGGATGAGCGTGTTCGTCTCCTTGGCCAGCTCGCCGAACTGATTCAGGTAGTGCTCTGCGACGCGGAGCTGCATCGCTTCGTTGCCCCCCGGCTGGCGGAGCGCCTCGGCGACCTTGCGGAGGCCCTCGGCGGTGGCGGTCGCGACCGCGAGGATCGCCGACGCCTCACCTTCGGCCTCGTTGATCTGCTGCTGCTTGCGCGCCTCGGAGGCCTTGATCACCATCTGCTTTTCCCCCTCCGCGGTGTTGATGGCGGCGTCGCGCGTGCCTTCCGACGTGAGGATCACCGCGCGTTTCTCGCGCTCGGCGCGCATCTGCTTCTCCATCGCGGCGAGCACGTCATGCGGCGGCGTGATGTTCTTGATCTCGTAGCGCAGCACCTTCACGCCCCACGCCTCCGACGCCTTGTCCAGCTCGCTCACGAGCTGCGCGTTGATGTTGCCCCGCTCCTCGAACGTCCGATCGAGGTCGATCTTCCCGATCTCGCTCCGGAGCGTCGTCTGCGCCAGCTGGCTGATCGCGAACCCGTAGTCGCTGATGCCGTAGGACGCGCGCTCGGGGTTCAACACCTTCAGGTACAGGATGCCGTCCACGCCAACCTGCACGTTGTCGCGCGTGATGCAGACCTGCGCCGGGATGTCGACCGCCTGCTCCTTCAGCGAGTGGCGGTAGCGAATGACGTCCACGAACGGCCGCAGAATGTGAAACCCGGCGCCGAGGGTGCCCGAGTAGCGGCCGAGCCGCTCGACCACGAACGCGCTCTGCTGCGGCACCACGATCGCCGTCTTGGCGATGACGATCAGCACGAAAAACGCCAGGGCCATCAGGAGAATCAGGGTGCCGGTCACTATCGCGCTCCTTCCGGTTCGATGAAGAGCATCAGACGATCCTCGCGTACCACCGCGCACCGGCGGCCGCGCGCGATTGGAGAGGCGGTTGTATTGCGTGCCTTCCAGATCGTCCCGCGCAGCTCGACGCGCCCGACGTCCCCCGGCGCGATGTCCTCGAGCGGAACGGCTATCTCCCCCTTCAGCGTGTCCACGTTGGCCGACCCCTGATCGAGCTTCAGCCATCGGATCAGCGGGCTGCGAAACAGCACCAGCGATCCCACCGAGAGGAGCGAGAACAGCAGCAGCTGGACCCAGGCCGGACCCGCGAGGTTCAACAGATGCAGCGCGCCGATGGCGATCGCGGCGACGCCGAAGAAGATGACGTAGAAGCCGCCCGAGGCGGCCATCTCGAGCAGAATCAGAACCAGCCCGAGCACGAGCCACTGCCACCATGTGAACAGCATCGGAGAGTGGACGGGATTATAGCCGAAACCCATCCGTGCCTGGTGCGGTTACGGAATCGGATTGTACGTCGCCTGGATGAGGGACGTGGGCGCGATCGCCGAGGCGGAGTGGACCGGGCAGAACTCGTACGGGCCGGTGCCGATCGCAAAGATGTCCTCGTAGACGCCGGATGGCTCGTGCACGATGGGCACCGCATCCGCCGCCGTCACGTCGTCTGCAAGGAATGGTATGACCCGAGGCAGCGCCGGCTCGCGGCAGGCATCGATCGCGCGCGCGCCGGTACGCAGGCAGAGCACAACGCGCTCGACATCCCTTGGCTGTTCGTACCACTCGATCGGATCGTTCTTCGTCGCCGCGTTCATGAAGCGCGCCCACGCGGGCGCCGCCACGATGCCGCCGAACCCGCGCCGCATGATCGGCGCCGGTCGATCGAGCCCAACCCATACGCCGGTGACGAGCCGCGTCGTGTAGCCCACGAACCACGCATCCGCGTAGTCGTCCGTCGTCCCCGTCTTGCCTGCCGACGGCCGATTGAGCATCCCGCGGACGATGTAGCCCGTCCCGCCAGTGACGACGTCCGAGAGCATGCTGGTCATCAGATACGCGGTCGACGGCCGGACCGCCTGGCGCGCGCTGATCGGCGCCCGCCAGAGCACCTCGCCGTCGCGGTCCTCGACCCGGCGGATGAGCATCGGTGCGTTCCACATCCCCTGGTTCGCGAAGGCGCCGTAGGCAGACGTCAGCTCGAGCAGCGTTACCCCGCCCGTCCCGAGCGCAAGCGACGGGACCGCTGGCAGATCCGACGCGATCCCGAGCCGCTCGGCGTAGTGGAGCGCCGACGACATCCCGACGCGCTGGAGCAGCTGCGCGGAAGCGCGATTGCTCGAGACCTTCAGCGCGCTCCGGAGCGTGTACTGCGCCTGCTCGTGCTCTCCTGCCGGCAGCCAGAACTCGGTTCCGGAAGCAATGGGCGTCTCCAGTTCCTGCAGGAGCGAGCCCGGCCCGAATCCCTGCTCCAGCGCCGCCGCATAGATGATTGGCTTGAACGCTGACCCGGGTTGACGTCGCGCCTCCGTGGCACGATTGTAACGGCTCGCGTGACCGTCGCGGCCGCCGACGAGCGCGACCACCTCACCGCTGCGCGGATCGATCGAGACGAGCGCCCCCTGGACGGGACCGCCGCCCCGAGCCCGTCGAGCGGCACTCCCGCGCATCCGCTCGACCTCGGCGAGCCGGTTGCGTATGGCCTGCTCCGCTTCGCGCTGCAGCGCGGGATCGATTGTCGTGAAAACGCGCAGTCCGCCGCGCCGCACGCGCTCCCATCCGAAGAGCGTCACCAGCTGGCGGCGGACTTCTTCGTAGAAATACAAGCCGCACTCGAGCGTCGCGTCGTCGGACACGCCGTGCACGAGCCGCCCGAGCGCGGCGTCGCGGCGCGCCCGGATCAGCATCGGCGCCGCAAGCGCCTCGCGGTACGCCACGGCGTCCAGCGCGTCGACGTCGCGCATCCGGCGCAGGACGAGGTTGCGCCGCGCGAGCGCGCGGGCCGGCTGCAGCCGCGGCGAATGTGCGGGGGATCGGATCAGGCCTGCGAGGAGCGCGGACTGAACGGGATTGACGTTCGCGGCCGAGGTCCCAAAGTAGCCGCGCGACGCTGCCTCGACGCCGTAGTAACCGTCGCCGAAGTAGACGTTGTTCAGGTACGTCTGGAGAATGTCATGCTTGCTGTAGTTCGCTTCGAGATCGGTTGCCGCGAGCGCCTCACGGATCTTCCGCCGCCACGTGCGCTCCGGTCCGAGCGCGAGCCGGCGCACGAGCTGCTGGGTGATCGTGCTGCCCCCTTCGACGATACGGCCGGCGCGCAGATTGGCCCACCCGGCGCCGGCGATGCGAATCGGGTCGAGACCGCGGTGGGAATAGAAGCGATGATCCTCGACCGCGAGGACGGCCCGGACGAGGTCCGCCGACATCTCGTCGAGCCGGATGTCGATGCGCGCCTCGTCGTGCAACGAGAAGGCCGGCCGGCCTCGACGGTCAAAAAGCATGGTCGCCTGCGGCGCGCTCGCCAGCTCAGGCAACCCTATCGGACCGTCGAGGACGCGCCAGATGAGCCGCGCGTGCAGGAGCGCCAGCCCCACCCCGACGTACACCGCGAGCGGCACCACCGCCAGCCTCAACATGAGGCGTGGCCATCGATGTCGTGCGGGGCGCGTCACTCTGAATCTCCGTAGACAGCAACATCAATCCAGGTGCCACGAAAAATGAGTAGCGCACTTCACACCTCTGACGTTGCCGCGCTGATTGGGCCGGTTTCACGGCGCTGCACGACACACAGCAGTGTCGGCGCTTACATAAAGGGGACCGCTGTACAGTTTTTGTACAAGACGCCTGCGGATGTGGGAGGGTCTGTCGAGTTAACAGATTGAAACGTAATGGCTTAGGTCGCTGTCCAGCCGGGCTCGGCGCTTGCTCCGCGATCGATCGTGCGTTCCAGGCTGTTCTGGGTGATCGTGCTGCTCGTCAGCTCCGGCGCGGCCCCGCTGGCCCAGGCCGCGGCACCGGTCGTGCTGGTGTCGATCGTCGACACCGAGGACTGCCCTGTGCGCATCCAGTCCGCGGAAATCGACCCCGGCAGCACCAGCGGCTTGCGCGTGCGCTACGTCGTCACTAATCTGCAGCGAAAAGGGATCGATCGCCTCATCGTCACCGCGGCGACGGTCAACCGCGAGCAGCGGGTGACCGCGGTCCGGATTCAGACGGTCGAGGAGCCGATCGACGCGCGCGGCCGTAGCGAGCATTTCGTCGTGTTCCCGCGGCTCGTCCCGGCGGCGGGCGAGCGCGTGGTCTTCGGCGTGCAGGCGGTCGGCTGGAGCGGCGGCAGGGAATGGCGCGGCGCCGTGCGCCTCGCCATATCTGCCTCGACCAACGCAGCCCGCGACTAGTCCTAGAACGCCGGCCTTAGATTAAAGACGACGGTCCATCCGTTCCGCGCGCGATCGAACGGACGCGCGGCACCGACTTCCACAACCAACCCAAACGCGTTGAGGCGCGCCCCGGCGCCGGCGCTTCGAGCGAGCCGCCGCGCGCCGCCGGCGAACGCCGGGATGTCGTCGCGCGTCCACGCGACCCCCGCGTCCGCGAACACGAACGCCTCGGCCGGCACCGGACCGTAGCGCAGCTCGCGCGAGATCGCCCCAACGATCGGCACGCGCAGCTCGACGTTCGTGACCAGGAGCCGGCTGCCGAAAAGCGCGTCGAAGCGGTCGCAGTCACCAACGAGGTCGCAGCCACCGAACGCCGCGGCATCGTAGCCGCGCACGAGATGACGGTAGCCGGCGAACATCGGCACGAGCCGCGGGTCGTCTGCATCGGGTCCGTACCTGGCGGAGTGCAGGATGCGCGTGGCGATCGTGTACGGCCGCGCCGGCATGAAATACCGGCGGTAATCGGCGAGGACCCCCGCAAACCGCAAGTCGCCAACCGCCGGCGACAGCTCGACGCGCCAGCGCTCTCCCGCGACCGGCCCGACGGGCCCGTACACGGCGCGGTCCGACACCATCGCGGCCGAGCTCTCGAAGAAGCCCGCCGGATTCACGCCCGGCGCGTGCGTATCGGTCTGACCGACGAGGCGCCCGCCCGGGCGCGCGTATTCCCGCCGCCGGAGCTCCTGCTCGTACGTGATGTGGCGGAGGCCGGCGCTCAGCTCCAGACGCCGCGTTCGGCTGAACGGATACGCCAGCAATCCCGCGAGGCGCGAGTGAAACTGCATCTCGCGCGCGGACTCGCGCACCACAATCGCGCCATCGGTCTTGCTGAGCGTCCGCGTCCTGCCGCGCGCGTAGGGCATCACCTCGGCCGCGACGCCCCAATTCCAGCGCGAGTCGCGGTTCAGATACTGCACTTGCACTGCGAAGTCGGACCGCCGCGTGCCGGCCTGGACCGCGATCCCGAGTCGCTCGCCGCCCAGCATGTCGCCGAACGAGAGCGCGGCGCCACCTCGAACGAAACTGCCGAACGCGCTTCCGCCGGTCGCCACGTAAGGCTGGACGACCCCGTCGAACTGCAGACGCGGACGATACTCGATACTCGTCAGTGCACTCGGGGCACCGGGTGCCTCTGGTGCTGGTGCGCTGGGTGCCGGTGCGCTGGGTGCATGAGCCGCGACCGGAAGCACGTCCGCGACGTGAATGTTGAATCTACCCTGGTGATAGACGCTGACGGCAACCGTGCTGGAGTTGCGGGCGACGGACAGCGACGGGCCGTCGAGCGTCAGGCCGCTCACCGCGCCGGGAAGCTCGCCGGCGACACCGGCTGCCCCGGACGCGAGGTCGACGCGCGCGAGGCGTCCGGGCGCATGGTCGGTGACGAACACGATCGACGCGCTGTCTGGCGTCCACTGCGGCGAGTAGTGATTCGCCTCGAAACCCGGGACCCGCGAAACCGCGCCGGACGCCACGTCGAGAATCGCCAGCTCGAGCCGCCCCGCCGCGAGCGCCGGCCGATCGGTGCTGAACCGGTCGGTCGCGAACGCGATGCGCGATCCATCCGGAGACCACGCCGGCTGCAGATCCGCGTGCGCGTCGGCGGTGAGCGGACGCAGGCGACCCGTCTCCAGTTCGTACACGTACAGGTCGGTTGCGCCCGCCGCGAGGGCTGTGAACACGATCGTGTTGCCGTCCGGAGCCCAGGAGGGGCCGGCGATCTCGCCGAGCGAGGGGAGCGTCACGCGGCGGGTGACGCGGGCGTGCTCGACGTCGAAGATGAGGAGCGCCGGCGCGCCGTTGCGCACGACCGCGAATGCGAACCGGCGGCCGTCGGGAGACCAGGCCCCGGCCGAGCGCAGCGACTGCAGACTCTCAATTTCCGGCCGCCCGGCCGTGGTCAGGAGTTTCCGCTCGATCCGGCCGGTGCGCGCGTCGGCGAGAAAGAGATCGACGGACAGACGATCGCGCTCGGAAAGGAACACGACGCGCCGCCCGTCCGGACTGAGCGCCGGCGCGAGGTTGACTCGGCCGCCCGTCACGACGGCCGTGAATTGCGCAGGCCCCTCGATAGGCTCCTCTGAGAATGTCGCCCGCAACCAGTCATGCCACGCGCGCTCGAGCGCTTCGCGCTTCAGACCCGTGATCCGCTCGAGCCGCTTGAGGGCGCTCGCGCGCCCCTTCTGCTTGAGCACACCGCCGACCACGCTGTCGCCGAACCGTGACGCGATCCAGCTCCACAGCGCGTGCCCCGTGCGATACGGGGAGATCCACTCGCGATCGAGCGCGTCGAGCGACGGTAGCCTCCCGCTCGCGACCGCGTCGCGCATCATCACCGTCGTCTGCGGATGCGACGGTCCGACCGAGAGGTACTCGGCCATGCCCTCGGCGAACCACAACGGCACATACATCGACGAGCCGTACTGCGACGAGATCTCGAACTGAAACGCATGGGCGATCTCGTGGCCGAGCACGTGATCCGTCTCCGCGAGGCTGTAGCCGAAAGGCATGACGATGCGTCGGCGGAGCCCTTCGGTCACGCCACCGACACCTTCGCCGAGGGATCCGCCGATGATGTTCGTCTGCGCGAACTCGCGGTGGCTGCCGTAGAGCACGAGCGGCTGGCGCTCCGTCAGCCGGTGATCGAGCGCGCGCGCCAGGCGCGCGTGCCAGCGCTCGGCGAGTGCCGCCGCGTCGGCCGCGGCCGCGGCGTCCTTCGCCGCGAAATAGATGTCGAAGTGATCGGTCCGCGCGACCTGAAAGTCGAAGCGTTCGTACTCGACCTTGTTGCGGCCGAAATACTGCGCGTCGGCGGACGACGCCACCACGAGCAGCAAGGTGAGAGCTGAGGCTGCCGCGCGCATGATGAAAGGGAGCGCGCGGATTATAGGTCCGGCTGAAGCCGGACACCACAAAAAAACACCTGTGGCGTCCGGCTCTAGCCGGACCTCTTACTGCCCGATCGCCACAACGTGCCTCTCCGTACGGACGAAGAGCGTGCGGTAGGCGATCGCGGGCGTCGCCATGAGCAGCTCCCCCGTCGCATTGGTCGCCACGAGCTCGAACGTCGGTCCCGTGCGGATCACGAAAATGTCGCCATCCTCGCTGGGCAGAAAGAGCCGTCCGTCGGACGCGACGGGCGAGGCGCTGAAGCCGCTGCCGTGGTGCGGGATGCGCTCGCGGTAGATCTCGCGGCCGGTCGCCAGCTCGTAGCAATCGAGCAGGCCTTGATTCGCGAGCACGTACAGGTGGCCCTGATAGATGATCGGAGTCGGCATGTAGGTCCCGCGCCCGCGCTTGCTCCAGGCGATCGCGGCGCTGGACGACCGACCCTCGCCAAGCGTCAGGTCCCCCTCTCCGCCAGGACGGATCGCGAAGATGGGGCGCTCCGGCGCACGCCCGCTCGCGACGATCATGAGGTCTTTCGTGAAGATGGGCGTCGGCGCCGTGATCTTCGAGCTGCCGCCGAGACGCCAGAGCTCCTTCCCCGTCTCCGGGTCGTAGCCGCGGATGAAGTTCGATGCGTTCGTCACGAGCTCCGGCCGCGTGCCGGCGGTATACACCGTCGGCGTACCCCATGACGGTAGCTCCGTTCGCTCGGCCTTCCACAGCGTGCGCCCGGTCTGCAGGTCGAGCGCCATCAGAAACGACCCCTCCTGCGTGTCGCACTGCACGATGACGCGGTCCCCGTAGATGATGGGCGAGCTGGCGTTGCCCCACTCGTAGCTCGGGAGGTCGTACGCCCCCGCGTTCAGCCGGCCGAGGTCTCGCTGCCACAGCGCCTTCCCATCGACGTCGTAGGCGTAGAGCCCCTGCGATCCGAAGAACGCGACGACGGAGCGGCCGTCGGTGGCCGGGGTCTGATTGGCGTAGGTCGCCTTGATGTGTCGTTTTTCGCGCGGCTCCCCTTCGAACGCGACGCGCTCCCACAGGACTTTGCCGGTCGTCCGATCCAGCGCGACGACTTTCCATTGATGCGACGAACGGTCCTCGGACGCCGTCCCCTCCCCGTACAGCCCAGGCTTGAACGTCGCGCCTCCCCGACCGCTGATCGCCGTCGTCACGAAGACTTTATCGCCCGCGACGACCGGGCTCGAGTGCGCGAGCCCTGGAATCGGCGTCTTCCACCGGATGTTCTTTCCGCCCGCGACGTCCCATGTGTCCGGGAT
>JBOGJB010000325.1:0-2733 GCA_050745085.1 Vicinamibacterales bacterium | reverse complement strand
GCCTCATCTCGTCGTTCATCGCCGGCATCGCCATCGGCTCCGCGCCCATCTGGATCCAGGCTTCCTTGCCGTCGGACGCCTGAACGATCTGACCCATCGGGAGCGACACGGTCGTCTTGATCTTGTCGGGATACACGATCTCGTTGGTGAGATCCCCCTGCATCTGCCCCTGAGGCGTCTCCACCGTCACCTTTGCCTTCATGACGGTGTCCTTGATCCCGGCGAGCTTCGGAGCGCCGCCCATCGCCGCCGCCACGCCCTTGATCAACTCCATCGCACGCGCCGCCGACTGCGGCGAGGCCGCGGTCCCGGGTTCCGCCGCGCGCTTGAGATCGGGCCGCATGAGATCGAGATCCGAGAACGGAATGGTCCGCGCCTCGCCGAGCGGCGCCAGCGACGCCGCGAAGCCCTTCGCGTTGCCGACCGCGACGACCTTCATCCGATCGGCATCGACGTAGCGGCCGACCGCCTCGGCAATCCGCTCCGCCGTGACCGCCTGGACGTTGTCGCGGTACTTGTCCCAGTAGTCCGCCGGCAGGCTGTGCCTGGCCGCGGTGAGCACGCGCCCCGCCACCTGGCCCGGCGTCTCCGTCCCGACCGCGAACGAGCCGATGAGATACGCCTTGGCCTCCTTCAGCTCCGCCTCGGTCGCCGGGTTCTTCCGGAACTCGCGCAGGAGATCAAGGACCATCGTCACGGCCTTGCCCGTCTCCTCCGTCCGCGTGAACGTGCTGACGCGGAACATCCCGGCCTCGCGCTCGGCGTCGAACGCGCTCCTCGCACCGTAAGTCAGCCCCTCTCGCGCGCGCAGCGCCATGTTCAGACGACTGGTGAAGGCGCCGCCGAAGATCTGATTGGCGACGAGCAGCGGAAAGTACGACGGATCGTTGTACTTGATGCCCACGGTGGACACGACGATCTGCGTCTGCACGGCGTCCGGCTTGTCGACGATGACGACCGCGCGCGACGGGGGCGGCGGCGCGGGCGTGGCCGGCCGCGACGGGGCCGGCGCGGACCATGACCCGAAGCGCTTCTCGACCTGCGCGATGGCCGCCTCGGGCGTGATGTCCCCCGAGATCGCGAGAAACGCGCCCGACGGCGAGTACCGGCGCTTGTGGAACTCGACGATGTCGTCGCGGGTGAGCGCCCGGAGACTGTCGGGCGTGCCCTCGACGGGATAGGCGTACGGATGATCCCCGAGCGTGAGGCGCGCGGCGACGAACGGCGCGATGTACTCCGGATCGGAGTACTGGATCTGCAGGCCCGAGAGCCGCTGCCGCCGCAAGCGGTCAATCTCTTCCTGCTTGAACGCCGGATGCAGCGCGACGTCCGCGACGAGCTCGATCGCCAGCTCCGCGGCGCTCTTTGCGACCGCCGCCGTCACTTGCACCGTGTCATCGTCCGCCCCCGCGCTGAGCGTGCCGCCGACGCCGTCGATCGCCTTGGCGATGTCCTGCGCGCTCCGCGTGGCGGTGCCCTGCGTGAGCAGCTCGGCCGTCATCGACGCGAGCCCCGCCTTCGCCGGCGGATGCGCGATGCCGCCGGCGTCGAGCATCAGCGTGTAGGAGACGAGCGGCTGGCGATGGTCCTCAATAATGAAGAGGGTCAAGCCGTTCGGGAGCTTGTGCGTTTTGTACGCAGGGAATGAGAACTGGACGGGAGGACCGGGGGCAGGAGGAACCTGAACCTGGGTTCCTGGGGTTCCTGGGGTTCCTAGGGTTCCTAGGGTTCCTAAGGTTCCTAAGGTTCCTGGGTTCTCAGGTTCTTGGGTTCTAAGGTTCGCGACTGAAATCCAGAGGCTGACGATTGAGAACGCAATGACCGCCGTGAACCGACTGCGGAGAATCTGTCGAATTCGCATCTCTCACTCCACGCGCACCCAGAACCTCAGGAACCCTAGGAACCTCAGGAACCCTAGGAACCTTAGGAACCTTAGGAACCTATTTCTTGTCGGGCATCACCCATAGCCGCGTCTCGTTCGTGTTCGCGAGGTACTTCTGGCAGACCCGCTGCACGTCGGCCGCGGTCACGCGCTGATAGTTGGCCAGCTCGGTGTTGTACAGCTCGGGATTGCTGCGCAGCACCGCCGCCGCGCCGACCGCATCCGCTTTCTGCTGCGCCGTCTGCCGGCCCATGACAAACCGCGAGACGATCTGGTTCTTCGCCTTCGCCAGCTCCTCGGGGGCGACCGGCGCCTTCCTCATGCCGTCGATCACGTCGTACAGGCTCGCCGCCACTTGCTTGACGTCCTTCCCCTGGTTCGCGACGCCGAACGCGAAAAAGATCGAGGGCCCTTCCAGAATGAGGGTCTGGCCCACGGCGGCGACGGCGATCTGCTCGTCGTAGACGAGGCGGCGGTAGAGGCGCGAGCTCTGGCCGGACGACAGGATGTCGGCGGCGATCTGCAGGGCGTAGGTGTCCGGGTGCCCGAGCGGCGGCAGCTGGTACGCGCTCGCGACGGCCGGCAGCGGGACGTTGCCGAACGACTTCGTCAGCTCGCGCGGCTCCTTCTGCGGCGGCTCGCTGACGGCGACGCGCGGAACCGGTTTTTTGGCGCGCGGCAGCGGTCCGAAATGCTTCCTCGCGAGTGCCACCGCCTGCTTCGTGTCGACGTCGCCGACGATCACCAGCGTCGCGTTGTCGGGCACGTAGAAAGTGTCGAAGAACTCCTTGACGTCGGCGACTGTCGCCTTGTTGAGATCCTCCATGCTGCCGATCGGCATATGCTTGTAG
>JBOGJB010000324.1:0-1999 GCA_050745085.1 Vicinamibacterales bacterium | reverse complement strand
AACCTGCTGAACCTGCTGCAGAAGCAGTACCCCGCGGACCTCGCGCAGCTGTTCGCCGAATTGCCCGAGAAGGAGCGGCGCGCCGCGTTCTCCGTCCTCGTCGAGCGTCACTCGCGCCTCGCGATGGAGGCGCTCGCCGAAATGGACCCAGCCGCCGCCGCGGAGCTGCTCAGCGACCGCTCTGCCGACGACATCGCCCGCCTTGTCCAGGAGATCCCGACAGACGACGCGGCCACGATCATCGATCACCTGCCCGAGGAGCTATCCGCGGCGGTCGTCGAGCTGATCAAGCCGAAGCCGGGTGGCGGCGTGGGCGAGTTGCTCGAGTACACCGAAAAGACCGCCGGCCGCATCATGAACCCGAACGTCTTCGCGCTCAGCGAGGACATGACGGCCGGCGAGGCGATCACCGCGCTCCAGCAGGCGCGCGACGTCGAGATGGTCTTCTATCTCTACGTCGTCGACGGCCGTCGCCATCTGGTCGGTGTCGTCTCGCTGCGGCGTCTGCTGCTCGTGCCTCCCGATACGCCGCTCAAGCGGATCATGACGACGGATCTGATCAGCGTCCGCGCGGACATGGATCAGGAGGAGGTCGCACGCCAGGTCGCGTCCTACAACATCCTCGCGATCCCGGTCGTCGACGAAGAGAACAAGCTGGTCGGCGTCATCACCGTGGACGACGTGATCGACGTCATCAAGGACGAGGCGACCGAGGACGTCTACCGGCTCGCCGGCGTCGCGAGCGACGACCGCGTGTTCACGCGCCCCTCCGAGTCGCTGCGGAAGCGCCTGCCGTGGCTGATCGTCAACCTCGCCACCGCGTTCATCGCGGCGTCGGTCGTCGCGGTGTTCGAGCCCACCATCGGCAAGGTCACCGCGCTGGCGATCTTCATGCCGATTGTCGCCGGCATGGGAGGCAACGCCGCGACGCAGACGCTCGCGGTCATCGTCCGCGGGATGACGCTCGGCGAGCTGACCTGGGGCAACAGCCGGCAGGCGCTCTTCAAGGAGGTCACGGTCGGCCTAGGCAATGGGCTCGCGACCGGCGTGATTGCGGCGGCCGTCGCCTGGATCGCGAAGGGAAACCCGATGCTCGGGATGATTCTGGGCATGGCGATGATCATCAACATGTTCGTCGCCGCCGCCGCCGGGACGCTGATCCCGCTGGCGCTGCGCGCGCTGAAGGTCGATCCCGCGCTCGCCTCGTCGGTGTTCATCACGACGCTGACCGACGTCTTCGGGTTTTTGTCGTTCCTGGGGCTGGGGACGATCTTTCTGAGATACTTGCAGGTGTAAAGACGTACGTTAACGGAGGCTACGGAGAGAGCGGAGAGGACAACGGAGGAGCGGGGGCAACGGGGACGAACGGAGAACTTTGGAAAGCCCTAAAAAAAGAACCTCCGCTCGTCCCCGCTATCTCCGTTTCTCCGTTGTGAACTCCGATGTCTCCGTCCTCTCCGTTTCCGGCCGTCAGTAGCGAGCCGTGCCTCTCTATAGATCGGAAGCTCTCGTCCTTCGCACCTACCGCTACGGCGAAGCGGACCAGATCGTCGTGTTCCTGACGAGGGACCGCGGCAAGAAGCGCGGCGTCGCGAAGAATGCGCTGAAGTCGCGCCGGCGCTTCATGGGCGCGCTCGAGCCGCTGACGCGCGGCCGCGTCGCCTACTTCGAGCGCGAGCATCGCGAGCTGGTCAGGCTCGACGCCGTCGAGCCGGCGCGCTCGCCGTTCGCGGCGGCGGACGGAGGCGATCCGACCGCGCTCGCGCACATCGGCTACTTCGCCGAGCTGCTCGACGAGTGGACGCCGGACGCCGACCCGCACGAGACGCTGTTCCGCCTGGGCGCGTCGATGGTCGAGGCGCTCGCGGCCGGCGCCCCGGCGGCGCCGCTCGCGCGCTACTTCGAATACTGGCTGCTGCGGCTGCAGGGCGTGTATCCCTCGCTCGCCGGATGCGCCGCGTGCGGCGGGAGCCTCGCGGAGGGAGCGGTGGTGCTGCCG
>JBOGJB010000323.1:0-3088 GCA_050745085.1 Vicinamibacterales bacterium | reverse complement strand
TTCCGCGCGTCGGTCGCCTGGGCCAAGTTCGAGCTGCCCAGGAGCGGCGGCGCGCCACAGTACCGCGCCGGGCTCGAGTTCGTCGACGCCGACGAGACGGCCGTCGGCCGCTACTGCGAGCGCGTCAAACTGTAACGCCCCTGACGCTCCAGATCTCCTCTCGCAGAATCGTGTCCTCGCGCGCCGAGCCGGTCGAGACGATCGCCGCCGGCACGCCGCTGACCTCCACGAGCCGCGCGATATAGCGGCGCGCCTCCGTCGGCAGGTCGTCGTAGCTCCGCACGCCGCTCGTCGGCGTGCGCCACCCGGGCATCGACTCATAAACGGGCTCCGCCGCCGCGAGTTGCGCGACGTCGCCGGGGAACTCGGTCAGGATGCTGCCGCGACAGCGGTACGCGGTGCAGATCGGAATCTCGTCGAGGCCGTCGAGCACGTCGAGCTTGGTGATGGCCAGCGCGTCGATCCCGTTGGTGCGGGCCGCGTACCGCACGGCGACTGCATCGTACCAGCCGCAGCGGCGCGGACGTCCCGTGACCGCACCGAATTCTTTTCCGCTCTCGCGCAGGCGGTCCCCCATCGGGCCGGGCAGCTCGGTCGGCAGCGGGCCTTCCCCGACGCGCGTCGTGTACGCCTTCGCGATGCCGAGCACGCCGCCGATCGCGCGCGGCCCGACGCCGAGCCCCGTGCATACGCCGCCGACCGTGGCGTTCGACGACGTGACATACGGATACGTGCCGTGATCGATGTCGAGCAACGTGCCCTGTGCGCCCTCGAACAGCACGCGCCGCCCGGCCGCCTGCGCGCGCGCGAGGTAGAGCGACACGTCGGCGACCATCGGCCGCAGGCGCTCCCACGCCGCGCGCACATCCTCGAGCACCTTCCGCCAATCCATCGCCTGATCGCCGACGAGGCGGTTGCGCGCGGCGACGTTCTGCTTCACCGCTTCCTCGAGCGTCGTCGCCTGCGACAGGTCGCCGACGCGGATGCCGCGCCGGCCGATCTTGTCCTCGTAGGCCGGTCCGATGCCGCGCGACGTCGTGCCGATCTTGCGCTCGCCGCGGCGCGCCTCGCTCAGCAGGTCCAGCTCCCGGTGGTACGGCAGGATGAGATGCGCGCGATCGCTGATGACCAGCCGGTCGCCGAGGGAGATCCCCGCGCGCTCCAGCTCGTCCACCTCCGCGAAGAGCGCCTGCGGATCGACCACCAGACCGTTGCCGATCACACACGCGACACCCGGGTGCAGGATGCCGGACGGGATCAGCCGAAGGATGAACTTCTTCCCGTTCGCGTAGACCGTGTGCCCCGCGTTGTGCCCCCCCTGATAGCGCGCGACGATGTCGAAGTGCGGCGTGAGGAGATCGACGATCTTGCCCTTGCCTTCGTCTCCCCACTGCGCGCCGAGTACGGCTACATTCATGATCACGTCAATGCCGAAGGCCGAATGCCGAATGCCGAATGGGACTTCACTCGCGATCGGCTGATACAATGACCAAGTTATTCTACATGCAGTCGCGAGCGCGACCCATTTGGCATTGGGCATTCGGCCTTCGGCATTGACGTGATTCTCCTCGACGGCAGCTCTTTAACACTCGACCTCATCGTCCGAATAGCGGACGGCATTGAGCCGGTCGGTCTTGCTTCAGAAGCGGCGGCGCGAGTGGACGCCGCGCGCCGCGTCGTGGATCGGACCGCCGAGGGGACCGACGCGGTCTACGGCGTCAACACCGGGTTCGGCTCGCTCGCCGATGTCAAGATCCCGCCCGAGTCGCTCGGTGAGCTGCAACTCAACCTGCTGCGCAGCCACGCCGCCGGCGTCGGCGAGCCGCTGCCGCCACGCGTCGTCCGGGCGGTCATAGCCCTGCGCGCGAACGTGCTCGCCAAGGGGTATTCGGGCGTGCGCCGCGAGACGCTCGAAGCGTTGCTGGGCCTCCTGAACACTGGCGTTATCCCATCGGTGCCGAGCCGAGGGTCGGTCGGGGCGAGCGGCGATCTCGCGCCGCTGGCCCACCTGGCGCTGGTCCTGGTCGGCGAAGGGTGGGTCATCGATCGAGTCAAAACAGGCGGGGATGTAGCCGGAGCGGACGCCTTGCGGGCGGCGGGCCTCGCGCCGGTCACGCTTCAGCCGAAGGAAGGGCTCGCGCTCATCAACGGCACGCAGCCGTCCACGGCCGTGCTGGCGCTGGCGCTCGCCGATGCGCTGCGGCTCGCGCGCGCAGCCGACATCGCGGCGGCGCTCACGGTGGACGGGCTACGCGGATCGCGGCGTCCGTTCGAGCCTCGCATCCACGAGGCCCGGCCGTTCGACGGCCAGCGGACGTCGGCGTCCAACCTCTGGCGGCTGCTCGACGGGAGCGCGATCAACAAGTCGCACGAGCACTGCGGCCAGGTGCAGGACCCCTACTCGCTCCGGTGCGCACCCCAGGTACATGGCGCGGCGCGCGACGCGCTCGCCTTCGTCCGGCGGACGGTCGAAGTCGAGGCCAACGCCGCGACCGACAACCCGATGGTTTTCGCCGTCGAGGGAGAAGTCGTGTCGGGCGGGAACTTCCACGGCGCGCCGGTCGCGGTCGCCGCCGATCTCGCGGCAATCGCGGTCGCTCAGCTCGCGACGATCAGCGAGCGGCGGTCGGATCGACTCTTGAATCCGGCCCTCAGCGGCCTGGCCCCGTTTCTCACCCGGCAGAGCGGGCTGCACTCCGGGCTGATGATGGCGCAGGTGACGGCGGCGGCGCTGGTGTCCGAGATCAAAACACTCGCGCATCCCGCGAGCGTGGACACGATCCCGACCTCGGCGGGGCGTGAAGATCACGTGAGCATGAGCATGGGCGCGGCGCTCAAGGCCGCGCGCGCCGTCGCGCTCGCGCGCGACGTCGTGGCGGTCGAGCTCCTGTGCGCGTGCCAGGCGATCGACCTGCTCGCGCCGCTTCAGACCTCGCCGGCGCTCGCGCGCGTGCACGCGCGTGTGCGCGAAACTGTGCCGGCGCTCGGCGCCGACCGTCCGCCGTCACCCGACATCGCGGCGATTGGCGCGGCGCTTGCGTCCGGAGTGCTGGAACACGCGTGCCCGATGGATGTCAAGTAGAAACGC
>JBOGJB010000322.1:0-5762 GCA_050745085.1 Vicinamibacterales bacterium | reverse complement strand
GGGCAGCCCCGCGCGCCGCTCCGCGCCGCTCCGCCGATCGCGGCCTGCGCGACGATCGCGCTCGCGCCGCTCGCCCCACGGTTTCCGCCGATCAGATCCGGCCAACGGTCCCCTCCAGGAGCGCGCCGAACTCGCCGCGGACGCGGCGCGCCGTCTCCATGACCTCGTCGTGGTGCAGCGGCTGCGGCAGGATGCCCGCCGCCATGTTGGTGATGCACGAGACGCCGAGCACCTCGATGCCCATATGCCGCGCCGCGATCGCCTCGGGCACCGTGGACATGCCGACGGCGTCGGCACCCATCGTCCGGAAACAACGAATCTCGGCCGGCGTCTCGTAGCTGGGCCCGCGCAGCGCAAGATAGACCCCGTGCGCGATCGCGAGCCCCTGGGCCGTCGCCGCCGCGTCGGCAAGCCCGCGCAGCCGCTTCGAGTACACCTCCGTCATGTCCGGGAAACGGAGGCCGAACCGGTCGTCGTTCGGTCCAATCAGCGGGTTGTCCCCCATGAAGTTGATGTGATCGTCGATGACCATCAAGGCCCCGGCCGAGAACGCGGTATTGATCCCACCAGCCGCGTTCGTGAGGATCAGGATCTTCACGCCGAGCAGGCCCATGACGCGCGTGGCGAAGGCCACGGTGCCCGCATCGTGGCCTTCATAGAGATGGACGCGGCCCGACAACGCCGCGACCCTCCGGCCGGCGAGGGCGCCGGCTACCAGCCGGCCCGCGTGACCCATCACGCGTGACGCGGGCCAGTGCGGGATCTTCTCGTACGGCACGGTCACGCCGCCGGACAGCCGGGAGGTGAAGTCGCCGAGGCCGGACCCGAGCACGATCGCGACCTCCGGCTCGAGACCGGCCGCGCGAAGGTACCGTGCCGCCTCGTCCGCGCGCGCGTAACGGTCCTCCTGCCCTGAGCGAGACCCGGAGGGGCGAGTCGAACGGGTCACAGCAGGAACCCGGCGATCGTGGCCGTCACGAAGTTCGCGAGCGTCCCGGCGAGCATCGCGCGGACGCCGAGGCGCGCCAGGTCGTGGCGGCGGTTCGGCGCGAGCGCGCCGATGCCGCCGATCTGGATGCCGATCGAGCTGAAGTTGGCGAAGCCGCACAGCGCGAACGTCGCGATCGTGAACGAGCGCGGATCGAGCGTGGGCTTGAGCGGGCCGAGTTGCGAATACGCGACGAACTCGTTGACCGCCATCCGCGTGCCGAGCAGGTTCCCGACGACCGGCGCGTCGCGCCACGGCACGCCCATCGCCCAGGCCACCGGCGCGAAGATCCAGCCGAAGATCTGCTGCAGGCTGAGCCCCGCGAACCCGAGGAGATAGTTGACGAGCGCGATCAGCGCGTAAAACGAGATGAGCATCGCGGCGACGTTCATCGCCAGGTGCAGCCCTTCGCCGGTGCCCCGGCTCGCCGCGTCGATCACGTTGACGTCGGTCTTCTCCACCTCGAGTCTGACCGTCCCCATCGTCTCCGGTACCTGCGTCTCGGGAACGAACATCTTGGCCATCATCAGCGTGCCGGGGGCGGTCATGATGACCGCCGTCAACAGATGCTGCGGCTCGATGCCGAACGCGATGTAGGCGGCCATGATGCCCCCGGAGATATGCGCCATCCCTGAGGTCATCACCGTCATCAGCTCCGACTCGGTCATCCTGGGGAGGTAGGGACGGATCGTGAGCGGCGCCTCCGTCTGTCCCATGAAGATGCTCGCGGCGACGTTCAGACTCTCGGCGCCGCTCGCGCGCATCACCCGGCGCATCAGCACCGCGAACAGCCGGACGACGAGCTGCATGATCCCGAAGTAGTACAGGATGGCGAAGAGCGCCGCGATGAAGATGATGGTCGGCAGGACCTGGAGGGCGAAGATGAGACTGTAGCGCGCGCCTTCCTCTCCGAGCACCGTGTTCATGATCCGCGTCCAGACCGCCTGGTCCCCCAGCGGGCCGAACACGAACGAGGACCCGACCACCGAAAAGGCGAGCAAGCGGTTGATCGCCGCGCCGAGCCGCCTGAAGAGCTCCTGGCCTCCCGAGGTCTTGAGCACCACCAGCGCGAACAGAAGCTGCAGGGTCAGGCCCCATGCGACCGTGCGCGTGTCGATGGCGCGCCGGTTCGTGGACAAGGCGTATGCGATCGCGAGGATTGCGATCAGGCCGACGAGCGGCTGCAGTTGGGGGATCCCGGCAGCCGCGACGGCGGCGACGAGGGCGGCGGCGAGGAGCGCCGACCCGAGCACGATCGCGTCGCGGCGGTCGTAGGGAGCGCGAATCGGCCGGGGGGGAGCCTCAGCCACGGCCGGGCCGGGGGCGTCGGTCACTGAGTGATCTCCTCGAGGATCAACGATGAGGGCTGCGGCGGCCCGTCCTCGATGACGAAGGCGCGCGCGATCAGGCTGGCCGCCTCCGCCGCCCGGCGCGTGTCGCGATACAAGAGCTCGACGAGCGGATCGCCGGCGCTCACCCGGTCGCCCACGTGCGCCTTGAGCCACAGGCCCGGCGCCGGGTCGATCGCATCCTCCGCCTTCTCGCGTCCCGCGCCGAGCGCCATCGACGCGCGCCCGATCGCCATGGCGTCGATGTCGGCGACGAAGCCGCCGTGCGGCGCGGCGACGACCTCGCGTGACGGCGCCGCGGGCAGCCGTCCATAGTCGTCGATGACCTTCGGGTCCCCGCCCTGGTGTTCGATGACTTGCCGGAACTTCTCCACGCCGGCGCCGGAGGCGATGGCCCGGCGCACCTGCCGCTCGGCGTCCGCGTTCGTCGGCGCAAGGCCTGCCATGCGCACCATCCGGGCCGCAAGCACGACCGAGAGATCCTCGAGGTCCTTCGGCCCCTTTCCCTTCAGCGTCTCGATCGACTCGATAATCTCGACGGAGTTCCCGACCGCCCGGCCGAGCGGCACGTCCATCGCCGTCAGCAGGGCTTCGGACCGGACCCCGGACCGGTTTCCGATCGCGACCATCAGGGTCGCGAGCCGCCGCGCGTCCTCGACCGTCTTCATGAACGCGGCGCGTCCCGCCTTCACGTCGAGCACGAGCCCGTCGATCCCTTCCGCGATCTTCTTGCTCATGATCGACGCGCAGATGAGCGGCACGCTCTCGACGGTCGCCGTCACGTCGCGCAGGGCGTAGAGCTTCTTGTCGGCCGGTGCGATCCGCGACGTCTGCTGGATCAGCACGCAGCCGACCTTCTCGAGCGCGCGCCTCATCTCGTCGAGATCGAGCGACAACCGCAGGCCGGGGATCGACTCGAGCTTGTCCACGGTGCCACCGGTGTGGCCGAGCGCGCGCCCGGACATCATCGGCACGATCACGCCGCACGCGGCGGCGAGCGGCGCGAGGACGAGCGACGTCTTGTCGCCGACGCCGCCCGTGCTGTGCTTGTCCACCTTGGCGCCACGAATCGCCGAAAAATCGGCGCGATCGCCCGACCGCGTCATCGCCTGCGTCAGCCAGGCCGCTTCTTCGTCGGTCATCCCGCGCCACACGACCGCCATGAGCAGCGCCGTCGCCTGGTAGTCGGGGATGGATCCGTCGGTCACCCCGCGGACGAAGAAGTCGATCGCCTCTTCGGACAGAGTCTGCCCGTCGCGCTTCTGTCTGATGACGTCTACAGCCCGCATGTGCGCAAAGCGCAGAGTATAATCCGGTTCGACGCCCATCTAGTGGCCGAGGCAGACACCAGAGATCCGTTGTCGCCCGAACTGGCCGCGAGGCTGGTGGATTTCGCGCGCGCGTGCAAGGCGGCGGCGCGCGCCGTGTCGCTTTACCCCGCCGCGCACCCGGCGATCGGGACGACGCTCGGGCGGCTGGTCGTCGCAGCCGACAAAGCAACGTCGAACGGGCCCTTCGCTATGCAGATCCAGCCGGCGAGCGTGTTCGTCGGCGGCGCGGCGATGGCGCGGCCGGACCCGGCGATTCGCGAGCTGGCCGAGCTGCTGCACCCACACCTCATCGGCGGCCTCAAACTGAACGGCGGAACCGACGTCGAGACCTGGCGCGCGCTGCTCCTGCTGCTCGCGCGCTCGACGGAAGAGACCCGTAGCGACGGCGGCATCGGGAAGCTGTGGAGCCGCAGCGGCGGGCCGAGCATCGAGATTCAGGAGATCGACTACGCCGAGGTGCTCCGCGAGCGTGCAGGCACGGTCGCCCTCATCGAGGACGTCGTCGCCGCCTGCATGAAGGGCGGCGCGCGGCTCGAGCTCGACGACACCACGATGCGGTCGCTCGTCGCGCTCGCGGCGGATCCGGCGAAGCTGCAGGAACTCGTCGCGAAGCTCGAAGAGGCGGCGGGAGGCGATCCCAAGAGCCACGCGGCGGCGATGGTCCGGCTGGTCCGCGGCATCGCCGAATTCCTGAACCAGGCGTCGCCGGAAGAACTGGAGCCGATGTTCCGCCGTATGGCGACCGCCGCGGCCTCCGGGCTGGGGGCCGACGCCATGCTCGCGCTGCTCCAGGAGCGCGGCAGCCCCGGGGCGATGGCCGGCTCGATCGATGTCGTGGGCGCGCTCGTCGATCGCATGGACGACAAGGCCATAGCGAGCTTCGTCGCCGGCTCCGTCATCGCCGGAAGGGGACCGAGCGATCGCCTCGCCCAGGCCTTCGAGGCGCTCGTCCCGGACGTCGATCGCAAGCGGACGCTGCTCTCGATCGCGGAGCAGCAGGTCGAGGCCTCCCCGCTCGGCCAGGAAGCGAACTTCGACGAGCTGTGGTCGAACGTCGAGAACATGCTGACGTCGTACACGGACGAGTCGTACGTCCCGTCGGACTACGCACGGGAGCTGTCGGGGTCCCGCGGCCGGGCGGTGGACGTCGAGAAGACGGCCGACGACCCTCCCGAGCGCGTGGCCGGCTGGGTCGCGACCGTCAGCGACGCGGCGATCCGCGGCCTCGACGCGCAGCTCCTGCAGGACCTCCTGACAATCGAGCAGGATCCCGCGCGCTGGCGGGACATCGCGGAAACCGTCGTCGCCTACATCGACGACATGGCGCGCATCGGCCAGCTCGATACGGCCTGGCTTTTCGCCGAGCAACTCTCGCGCGAGGCAGCCGGCGTGTCGAAGCGGCGCGAGCAGGCGACGCAGGCGATGGCGAAGCTCGCCCGCGGCAACCTCGTACGACAGGCGATGAAAGACCTGCGCACCGCCGACGATCAGTCGTTCGCACGGACCATGCGGCTCTGTCACACGATCGGCCCCTCGACCATCCACACGCTCGCTGATGTCCTCTCGAGCGAGCAGGACCCGAAGGCGCGCCGCCGCATCCGCGAAATCCTCGTCGGCTTCGGCACACGCGGCCGCGAGGCGGCGCAGCAGCTGTTGAACGCCCCGAACTGGGAGGTCCGCCGCACGGCGGCGTACCTGCTGTCGGAGTTCGGCGGCGCCGAGGCCGCGTCTCTCGAACCGTTGCTCAAGGACTCCGAGCCGCGCGTGCAGCGCGAGGCGGTCCGCGCCGTCATGCTCAACGGCAGCGAAGCGGCGTTCGACATCCTCGTGAAGATGCTAACGTCGGTCCCGGCGAGCCAGCGCGAGCCGCTCGTGTCGGAGCTGACCGCGATGCGGGACGATCGATCCGCTCCGCTCTTCCGGTACCTGCTGCCCCGGATCGACCGCAAAGTGTTCAAGGCGCTCTATCTGGCCGCGATCGAACGGCTCGGCACGATCGGCGGCACGGATTCGGTCGACGCGCTCGCGCACGCGCTGCTCCAGGGCGGCTGGTGGCCGCCGTTTCAGGACCGCACGCACCAGCCGGCGGCGGCC
>JBOGJB010000321.1:0-3169 GCA_050745085.1 Vicinamibacterales bacterium | reverse complement strand
GGACGACCCTGAAGGGGTGTGCCACAACAAAAAAGGCGACGCTCGCACCTTCTGCGAACGTCGCCTCGTCTATCTGGCCGTCTGCGAACGGGCCATCGGGCCATGTCATCGGCCCATCTGGCTGTCTCGCGATCTCGTCATCCGTGGTGCGCCGAGCACCTCAGCGCACCGCACCTCGGCGCACCCAGTGCACCACAGGTTTTACTCCCCGACCTCCTCGCGCCCGAACGCTTCGTCCGGCTCCACGAGATACTCCATCTCGCGCTCCAGCTCCAGCTCCTCGGGCGACGGCGGCGGCGGCGGCGGCGGCTCGTCGTGCGGAATTCGCACCTGCCGGTAGTACTCGAAGCCCGTCCCGGCCGGAATCAGCCGGCCCATCGTGACGTTCTCCTTCAGCCCGCGCAGATGATCCACGCGGCCCGAGATCGACGCTTCGGTCAGCACACGCGTCGTCTCCTGGAACGACGCCGCCGAGATGAACGAGTCGGTCGAGAGCGACGCCTTCGTGATCCCCAGCAGCAGCGGCCGGCCGGTCGCCGGGCGCAGGCCGCTCTGAATGACGCGCTCGTTCTCCTCGAGGAACCGGAACCGATCGACCTGCTCGTCGACCAGGAACTCGGTGTCCCCGACGTCTTCGACCTTCACCCACCGCATCATCTGCCGGACGATGACCTCGATGTGCTTGTCGTTGATGTTCACGCCCTGCAGCCGGTAGACCTCCTGGATCTCGTTGACCAGGTAGGACTGCAGCGCCTTCTCGCCGAGCACCGCGAGGATGTCGTGCGGGTTCGACGGCCCGTCCATCAACGGCTCGCCCGCCCGGACCTTGTCCCCTTCCTGCACGTTGACGTGAACGCCGCGCGGCAGCGAGTACTCGCGCGGCTCCGCACCCGGCTCTTCCGGCACGATGATGATCTTCCGCTGGCCCTTCACGATGCCGCCGTGTTTGACGATGCCGTCGATCTCGGAGATGACGGCGGTCTCGCGCGGCTTGCGTGCCTCGAACAGCTCGACCACGCGCGGCAGGCCGCCCGTGATGTCCTTCGTCTTCGTCGTCTCGCGCGGGATCTTGGCGAGGACGTCGCCCGCAAACACCTGCTCGCCGTTCTGCACCATCAGGTGCGCGTGCGACGGCATGTGGTACTTGTTCTGGACCTTTCCGGCCTTGTCGCGGATCTCGATCGTCGGCTGCTTCTTTTCATCCGGCGAGTCGATGATGATGAGCCGCGACAGCCCGGTGACCTCGTCCAGCTCTTCGTGAACGGTCAGCCCCTCGATGATGTCCTTGAAGTGGACCGTGCCCGTCCCCTCGGTGAGGATCGAGAACGTGTACGGATCCCACTCGACGATGACCTGGCCCGGCTCGACCGCCTGCCCGTCCTTGACTTTCAGGCGCGCGCCGTAGACGACGGGGTACCGCTCGCGGTCGCGCCCCTTCGGATCGACGATCACGAGCGAGCCCGTGCGGTTCATCACGATCAGCTCGCCCAGGCCGGCCGGCGCGATCGCGCCGGAGGCCGTGTGCTTCCCCTCGACGAACTGGAGGTTCTGGAACCGGATATTGCCGGCGTGCCGCGCCTCCAGCGTCGACTGCTCCGACACGCGCGAGGCCGCGCCGCCGATGTGGAACGTCCGCATCGTGAGCTGCGTGCCCGGTTCGCCGATCGACTGCGCCGCGATGACGCCGGCCGCGAGCCCCAGCTCGACGAGCCGTCCCGTGGCGAGGTCGCGGCCATAGCACTTCGCGCAGACGCCGCGCCGCGACGCGCACGTGAGGACCGAGCGGATCCGGACCTTCTCGATGCCCGCCTCCTGGACGTCGGTCGCCAGCTCCTCGTTCATCTCCTGGTTGGCGTCCACAATCGCGTCGCCCGTGAACGGGTCCGTGATGCGCTCGAGCGTGACGCGGCCGATGATCCGGTCGCGCAGCGGCTCGATGATCTCGCCGCTCTCGATGATCGCCCGCGAGTCGATCCCGTCCATCGTCCCGCAGTCGATCTCCTGGATGATCACGTCCTGCGCGACGTCGACGAGGCGGCGCGTGAGGTAGCCCGAGTCGGCGGTCTTGAGCGCCGTGTCGGCCAGACCCTTGCGCGCGCCGTGGGTCGAGATGAAGTAGTGGAGCACGGTCAGCCCTTCACGGAAGTTCGACGTGATGGGCGTCTCGATGATCTCCCCAGACGGCTTCGCCATCAGACCGCGCATGCCGGCAAGCTGGCGGATCTGCTGCTTGCTGCCGCGCGCGCCCGAGTCGGCCATGATGTACACCGGGTTGAAGCTCTTGCCGGAGCGGTCCAGCTCCTGCATCTCGCTGAACATTTCCTCGGCGATCTTCTCGGTGACGTCCGACCAGATCGCGATGACCTTGTTCCGGCGCTCGCCGTTGGTGATGGCCCCTTCGAGGTACTGCCCCTCGACCTTGATCACCTCGTTGCGCGCGTCCTCGACGAGCTTGGCCTTCTCCTGCGGGATGATCAGATCGTCGACGCCGATCGAGATCCCCGACCGCGTCGCGTAGGTGAAGCCGAGCGTCTTCAGCGAGTCGAGCATCTCGACCGTTTTCTCGAGACCGTAGCGCAGGTAGCCGTACTGGACCAGCTGCTGCAGCCCCTTCTTCTTGAGGAGGCCGTTGATGTAGGGCATGCCCTTCGGCAGCGAGTCGTTGAAGATGACCCGGCCGACGGTCGTGTTGATGATCCGGCGCTCGACCTCCTGGACCTCCGCGTACTGCACGCCCTGGTCGTCGCGCGCGACGGTCAGGTCCATCAGCTCGCCGGTCCAGCGCATCCGGATCGGCGTCAACGTCTCGACCTCGCCCGCCTCGAGCGCGAGCAGCACGTCGTCGGTGTTGCCGAACACGCGCCCTTCGCCCTTGGCGCCCGGCTTCGCCTTCGTCAGGTAGTAGCAGCCGAGCACGATGTCCTGCGACGGCACCGCGATCGGCGCGCCGCTCGCCGGCGACATGATGTTGTTCGACGACATCATCAGCACCGAGGCCTCGATCTGCGCCTCGGGGGACAACGGGATGTGCACGGCCATCTGGTCGCCGTCGAAGTCGGCGTTGAACGCCGTGCAGACGAGCGGGTGGATGCGGATCGCCTTCCCCTCGACGAGCACCGGCTCGAACGCCTGGATGCCGAGCCGGTGGAGCGTCGGCGCGCGGTTGAGC
>JBOGJB010000320.1:0-10086 GCA_050745085.1 Vicinamibacterales bacterium | reverse complement strand
GCCGAAACCGATCCTCTTCATCGATGAAATCCATTCGACGGTTGGCGCCGGCGCGGTGACCGGCGGCACCATGGATCTCGCCACGATGATCAAGCCGGTGCTGACGACCGGCGAGATGCGGCTCGTGGGATCCACCACGTTCGAGGAGTTCAAGCACATCGAGAAGGACCGCGCGCTCGCGCGGCGGCTGCAGAAAGTCCAGATTGATGAGCCGTCGATCGACGAGACGGTCAGGATCCTGAACGGCCTGCGGTCACGGTACGAGGGGCATCACGACGTGACGTTCGCGGATGGGACGCTCGAGGCGGCCGCCAAGCTCGCGGCGCGCCACCTTCGCGACTATCGGCTCCCCGACAGCGCGATCGACGTGCTCGACGAAGCGGGCGCGATGCTTCGCCTGCGGGCGCCTGCGGCCGGCGCGAGCGGCGAGCCGCGGGAGACCGCGAGCGCTCGCGAGGGGGGGGCGGCCCCACCGAGCACGGAAGAAAGCAAACAGCCGCCTCGCACGGTGACCGTCGCCGACGTCGAACAGATCGTCGCCCGCATGGCGAAGATTCCGGCCAAGCAGGCCAGCTCGTCCGACCGCCAGCGGCTGCGGTCGCTCGAGGAGGCGCTCGGCCGCGTCGTTTTCGGCCAGGAAGAGGCGGTCCGCTCGGTCGCCAACGCGATCAAACGGTCGCGCGCCGGCATCGGCCAGCCCGACCGGCCGGCCGGCTGCTTCCTGTTCACCGGGCCGACCGGCGTCGGCAAGACGGAGCTGGCCAAGCAGCTCGCGATTCACCTGGGCAACGAGTTCATCCGCTACGACATGAGCGAGTACATGGAAAAGCACGCGGTGGCGCGGTTGATCGGCGCCCCGCCGGGCTACGTCGGGTTCGAGCAGGGCGGGCTGCTCGTCGACGCCGTCCGCCAGCATCCGTACTCGGTCGTCCTGCTCGACGAGATCGAGAAGGCGCACCCGGATCTGTACAACATCCTGCTGCAGGTCATGGACCACGCGACGCTGACCGACAACACCGGGCGCAAAGCGGACTTCCGGCAGACGGTGCTGATCATGACGTCGAACGCCGGGTCGCGGGAGCTGAGCGCGCGGTCGTTCGGCTTCGGGGTCGGCGGCGACGCCGCGCGTCAGAAGACGGCGGCGGGCCGGTCGAAGAGCGCGGTCGAGCGTGTGTTCAGCCCGGAGTTCCGGAACCGCCTGGACGCGATCGTGACGTTCGCGCCGCTGACATCGCAGGTGATGGAGACGATCGTCGAGAAGTTCATCCTGCAGCTCGAGGCGCAGCTTGCCGAGCGCAAGGTGGCGATCTCGCTCGAGCCCGAGGCGCGTGCCTGGCTGGCGACGAAGGGCTACGACCCGATCTATGGCGCTCGTCCGCTCGCGCGGGTGATCCAGACCGAGGTCCGCGACAAGCTGACCGAGGAGATCCTGTTCGGCAAGCTGGAGAACGGCGGCACCGTCAGCATCGGCCTCGAGGGCACCACCCTGACGTTTTCGTACGCCTGACGCCCAGGCGCGTTACGCCTTTTCCCTGACAACCGCGCTCCGGCGCTGGTGCAGTGCGAGCACCTCCGCGTTCAGCTGCTTGCTCATGTAGACCTTGGACTCGCGGTTATCCGGGTGGGGCTCGTATTTGACGACGTCGAACCGGAGCGCATCCAGCACGGCGCGCATCTTGTAGAACTTGTTCTTGGTCTTCGCGACGAACTCGTGGAATCCGGTCGCGACGGCCCAGGCTTCCTGCTCCTCGGTCAGCGCGCGGAAGTGCCCCTGTCCCCGCCAGTCGCGGCGGGTGCCGCCGATCCACTGATAGAGCACGCGGCGCCCGTCGAACTGAACGCAGCCGCGAAGCCGCGCGACCAGATCCGCCAGTTTTCGGTCGGTTTCGTGCGTCATGATCTCGTGCGCCACCTTGTAGGACACCGGCACGATCGTGTCGGGATCCACCTGCAGCGGCGCGACGGCCATGAGAATCAGATGCGGGCGACCGCTCAGGCGGTCGGTGATCTCCCCCGCCGTCTTCCTCCGCCGAAACTCCCCGAAAAACTCCTCGATGTACTGGATCTCGAGCGCCCCCTGCTGAAGCGAGTAATGCTTGACCACGTGTCTCAGCGCAGGATGATTCTAATAGAGGATAATGACGACATGCTGCGACTTCTTTTCCTCCTGACGGCTGGCGTCCTGACGGTCATCGCGGCTGACGGCCTTCCGCCGATAGACGGCGACGCGATCCTCGCCCATATCAAAGTCCTCGCGTCCGACGAGTACGAGGGACGCGCGCCCGGGACGAAGGGGGAGGAGCTGACGGTCAAGTACCTGGTCGATCAGTTTCAGAAGCTCGGTCTCACACCGGGGAACACCAACGGCACCTACATTCAGAATGTCCCCCTCGTCGGCATCACGCCGGACCCGTCGATGGCGTTGACGTTCAGGAAGGGCGCGCAGAGCGAGTCGCTGAAGTTCAAGGACGACTTCGTCGCCTGGACGAAGCGCGTGTCGGACTCCGCCGCGCTCGACGACTCCGAGCTGGTCTTCGTCGGGTACGGCATCGAGGCTCCTGAGTTCACCTGGGACGACTACAAGGGGGTCGATCTCAAGGGCAAGACGATGGTCGTGCTCATCAACGACCCGCCTCTCAAAGACGAGAAGATGTTCGGCGGCAAGGCGATGACCTACTACGGCCGCTGGACCTACAAGTTCGAGACCGGCGCGAAGAAAGGGGCGAGCGGCATCCTGATCGTCCACGAGACGACTCCGGCCGGCTATCCCTTCTCGGTGCTCCAGAGCAGCTCGGGCGAACGGTTCGACCTGGTCACGCCGGACAAGAACATGTGGCGGGCGTCCGTCGAGGGATGGATCTCGCTCGAGCGCGCGAAGCGGCTCTTCGCGATGGCGGGCCAGGACCTTGACGCGCTCAAGGCCCGCGCGGCGACGCGCGAGTTCAAGCCGGTCCCGCTCGGCGTGACGGCGAACGTCCAGATCAAGAACAAGCTCCGCACGCTCGACTCCCGCAACGTCGTCGCGAGGCTGGACGGCAGCGATCCGAAGCTCAAGGACGAGTACGTCGTGTACACGGCGCACTGGGATCATCTCGGCGTGGGCCCCGAGGTCAAGGGGGACAAGATCTACAACGGCGCGCTCGACAATGCCTCGGGGACGGCCGGGCTCATCGAGATCGCGCGCGTTTTCACGCAGGCGAAGCCGGCGCCGAAGCGCTCGGTCCTGTTTCTCGCCGTCACCGCCGAGGAGCAGGGGCTCCTCGGATCGCAGTACTACGCCGTCACGCCGATCTACCCGCTCACGAAGACGCTGGCCAACCTCAACATCGACGGCATGAACATGCACGGCCGAACCAAGGACGTGACGGTCATCGGCATGGGCGCATCGGATCTGGACGACTACTTGAAAGCGGCCGCGGCCGAGCAGGGACGCACGCTGAAGCCGGATCCGGAATCGGAGAAAGGCTTCTACTACCGTTCCGATCACTTTAACTTCGCCAAGCAAGGGGTGCCGGCGCTCTACATTGATGACGGGACCGAGTTTGTCGGGAAGCCGGCCGACTTCGGGATGAAGGTCCGCGAGCGGTACACGAAGGAGGACTACCACGCTCCGTCCGACGAGGTGAAGCCGGACTGGGACCTCTCCGGTGCCGCCGACGACGCCCAGCTCTTCTTCGTCGTCGGCTATCGAGTGGCGAACGCCGTGAAGTTCCCGGAGTGGAAGCCGGGCAATGAGTTTCGGGGAGTACGGGAGAAGCAGCTGCGCGGCGCTGGAGTCAAGACACCCTAGCTCAGGGTGCTTTTGGAAACCACGGATTGCACGGAGGACGCGGATTCAGCGTGATCCGATCCGTGTGCCGTCCGACGCCGCGCGCAGCGCGGCGCTGACGTGCCAGCGAAATCCATGGCTAAAGCGAACCTCCCTTACCTCCGTCTAGCTTCGTTCGAGCGTGATACGTGCGCCACGTGAGGTCGCGAGAGTCACGTGAAGTCCCAAAGGCCGTTTAGCTTCATCGATTGGCTAAAGAGCGATGCTCTCCACTCTCGCTATCTCAAGCTACCGCTCCCTGCGGGAGCTCGTCATGCCGCTGTTGCGGCTGAACCTCGTCACCGGTCCCAACGGAAGCGGCAAATCAAACCTCTATCGCGCGCTTCGGCTCCTTGCGGAGACCGCGCAAGGCCGGGTCATTCCTTCGCTGGCCCGTGAGGGAGGGCTTCAGTCCACGCTGTGGGCTGGTCCCGAATTTTTCTCGCGGTCCGTCCTCAGAGGCGACCATCCAGTCGAGGGCACCAGACGGAAGCGACCCGTGGGCCTGCGTCTCGGCTTCGCCGGTGACGAGTTCGGTTACGCCATCGACCTGGGTCTTCCGGCGCCGTCGCAGTCAGCCTTTGCGCAGGATCCAGAAATCAAGCGTGAATGCATCTGGAACGGCCCGATCCTGCGGCCGTCATCGCTACTGGTGGAGCGTCGGGGCCCACTCGTGCGAACGCGAGGAGCGGATGACGAGTGGGCGATCGTCACCCAGAGCCTTTCGACCTTCGACAGCATGATGACCCACTGTGCGGATCCACGAAACACACCGGAGATGCTGATGCTCCGGGAGCATATACGCGGCTGGCGGTTCTACGACCAGCTCCGGACGGATGCCGGCGCCCCCGCGAGACAGCCTCAGGTCGGTACACATACTCCGGTGCTCAGCAATGACGGCGCCGACTTCGCAGCCGCCATTCAGACCATCCGCGAAATCGGCGATGGGGACGCCTTGAACGAATCGGTCGAGGACGCGTTCCCGCGCGCCAGCCTCTCCGTGACGGCCAACGACGGGCGATTCGAAGTCGAGATGCAGCAGCACGGTCTGCTTCGGCCGCTGAAGGCGGCGGAGCTGTCAGATGGAACGCTGCGCTACCTGCTGTGGGTCGCGGCGCTGCTGACGCCACGGCCGCCCGGCCTGCTCGTGCTGAACGAGCCCGAGACCAGCCTGCATCCCGACCTGCTCCCGGCGCTGGCGCGCCTGATCGCCCGCGCCGCCGAACGCTCGCAGGTGTTTGTCGTCTCGCACGCGCCCGCGCTCATCGATGCGCTGCAGCAGCAGCCGGAGTGTCATTCGATCGTGCTGGACAAGACGTTCGGCGAGACGCGCGTCGTGGACCCGGACGAGCACGCCAGGCCCGCCTGGCAGTGGCCCGCGCGCTGACGCGCCCGTTCGGAAAGCGCCGGCGCGGCCGCCGGCTTTTCGTCTCTGCCATCGTGGACGCTCGTCGGCGGCGTCGAGCTGAATCGTCCCGAGATCAGGCGGCTCGCTAGGATAACGGCTGCCGCCCAGCTCAAACACTGCTCCGGTAGGGCACACAGGGACCCCTCACACTTCACAATCATGTAGCAGTTGTGAAACCCAGGTGCGATCACAAAACCCTCTCGGAATCGACGAAAAACTCCTCGCAGATGATACGAAGAGTTTTCTTGTTCTTCGCCGTAATAGCGGCACACTTTGCGTTCTTCCAAGGCGCCTGGCCGAGCTGCGCCAGGCGGCGCGCCGAACGTGAGACTGATGGACAGGCGTTGACGCGGCCACCGGCTACTCGTTAGCCTCTGCTCGAAGGGAGAACCCCATGAAGCGCGCCATTGCCGTCATCGCCGTCTCCATAACCGTCGCCGCCGCCAGTGTGCTCTCGGCGTCGGCGCAATCGTTCGTCACGGGAACCGCGGGCAACGCGCACTTCAAATTCGCGGTGCCGGCGGTGTGGAACGGCGACGTCGTCATCTGGAATCACGGGTATTCGCTGGACGCCATTACGCCCTTCGCGATCGATCCCGCCAATCCGCTGGCAGGGCTCGGCCCGCTGGCGGCGCTGCAGTTCTTCGAGGGCTACGCTTTGGCCGCGTCCACTTACCGGCAGGTCGGCTGGGCGGTGTTCAAGTCGAACAACGACCTCCAGAGCATGATGGACGCCTTCGCGAGCCAGTTTGGACCGCCGAACCGGATCTACGTGACCGGCGCCTCGCTCGGCGGCCTCGTCACGATCAAAGCGATCGAAGAGGCGAATCTCGGCAACGTCGTCGGCGGCCTGAGTCTGTGCGGCGCCGTCGCGGGGAGTCGCAACTGGGATGGCGCCCTGGACCTGCGACTGATCTACGACGCGGTGTGCTCGGCCGTCCCCGGTGCAGCGATCCCGGGGGGCGCACATGGACTGCCCGAGGATTCTTCCATCACTCCGAACCAGGTCGCACTGGCAGTCCATCAGTGCACCGGCATCCTCGCGCCGCCGGCCGGACGCAGCCCCGAGCAACAGGCTCGCCTGACGAGGATTCTCGCGCTCACATTCCTGCCCGAGAACTTCCTCCTGATAGACATGGGGTTTGCCACTTTCGGTCTGCGCGACCTCGTGGACGATCAGGGCAAGCTGCACGGGAAGATCGGAACCGGCAATATCACCGTGGACTATGGAGACACCCTGATCAACGGCTCCATCGCGCGCGTGGCGCCCGACAGCGGCGCGCAGAACAGGCTCGAGAACAACTACACGCCGACGGGTATCGTCGGCAGCACCCGGATCGTCTCCCTGCACACGGACAAGGACGGTCTGGTCTTCGTCGAGACCGAAAGCGACTATGCGTCGCGGGTGCCTGCGGCGAACTTCACGGCGGCCGTTGCGGTGGAAGCTGTGCCGACGCACTGCGGGTTCACATCGGCGGAGGTCGTTGCGGGGTGGGAGTCGCTGCTCGGCTGGGTGGCCGGCGCCCCGCAGCCGACCGCCGCGAGTATCCAGGGCACGTGCCAGCTGGTCGCCCCGGTTTTCGGGGGTCCGTGCCGCATCAACCCGGCCTTCGTCGTGCCCGACATCGACAGCCGCATTCGTCCGCGGTGAGCCGCGCAGCGAGTGTGGTGAACGGAGGCAAAGGAGGGCCGACCTCTAGAATCCGCCCCCACCTCCGCCTCCAAACCCCCCGCCGCTCGACCCGCCGCCTCCGAATCCCGACCCGCCCGAGCTGCGCGGTGCCGAGGACATCGTCGCCGCAGCGACCGTCGACATCCGGCCGAGATCGCTTGTGAGCATGCTCGGTCGGAACCCGCGGACGCCGCCCGGTCCCCCGTACCAGGCCGGCGGCTGATTGTAGATGTCCTCGAACGCCTTCGCCCAGTTGTCCTCCACGCCCAGCGCCATCGCGTACGGCAGGAACTTCTCGAACATCTCCGGCGTCTTCACCATCCGGTTCAGTCGATCGCCTTCGACGCGCGAGAGGAACTCCTGGAAGCCCAGCACCTTCTCGAGCTCGCGCGTGCCGCGGATCGTCCGCGACGGCATGAAGTAGCCGAACAGACAGACGATCACCGCCGACAGGATCCCCGCCACGATCGCGCTCAGCGGCTGCATGCCGAGCGCGCTCATGAGCATCGTCCCGGCAGCGCCAATGACGAGGCCGACCGCGATGCCGCCGACGATGTACCCGATCCGCACGCGATCGGGCCGCGCGGTGTAGTAGCCGCCGTCGACGAGCAGCTTGTACTGCATTTCCTTGAGGCCAGGCAGGTGTTTGTAGAACTTGTTCTTCAGCGACGACAGGCGGACCATGTCCGGCTGCTCGGGGTTCCAGGAGAACATCGCCGCGAGCAGGCTCGATTCGTGCGGCTTCAGCGCCTGCCAGTCGGTGCGAGGCCTCTTGAGCGTGAAGAGGTAGTCCCTGCTGCTGAACAGACCAAAGAACCCTTCGTCTTCCGCGGCGTCGATGCGCAAGAACCCCCGGACGGCCAGGTCGACGAGCGTGGAGGTCAGATCGCGCATGTCCGGCGTGCCGTCGACGAGCGTCCCCAGCTCGGCCGGCGACATTCCGTCGGGCGGCTCGTAGCGCGTCAGCACGGGCGCAAGATCCGGATCGCGCCCGCGCTTGCTCCAGAGGCGCCACATCCCGACGAAGATGATGGGAGGAATGAGCAGCGGTAGATTGCTCAGCGCCGTCTCCCGCACCTGATCCACGACGGTCGGCCGCGCCACGACGCCCGGGTTCCAGCCGACGACCGCCGTGAGGCCTTCTCTGAAACTCAGTCCCGTCGTCGTCTGAATCCGCACGGATGAGGACTCGATCGTGACGGTCGCCGCCTTTTCAGTGGAGCCGTACCCGCCGGTGAATGCCGTGGCCCGGATCCCGGTGGCGCCCTCCGGCAACAGAATGAGGGCCGACGCGGACCGGATCGGCATCTCCCACCCGTCGCCGGTGACGTTCCAGTACAGCTCGTCGTGCTCCTCGAAGAAGCGCAGGCCGTTCGCGACGCGATAGCGGATCAGGACGGTCTTTGTCGTGTCCCTCGCGCCGGGTACCCAGATTTTCAGCTTGCGGTAGTGCCGCTCGCGGCTGCTCTCCCACTTGAGCGTGTCTCCGGACCCGTCGGTGACGGACTCGATCGTCAGGCGCAGCGTGTAGTTCAGACCCTGCGGCGTACGGTATTCGACCGGAATCGTGCGATAGATCCCGTTCCAGGATCCGGTGAACGTCGGCTGGATGACTTCCTCGACAGCGATCGATCCGTCTGACGAGATGCCGATCGTCGCGTCAAAACGATCGATGACGAGGGTGCGCTGCGCGGTGGCGGGGGCGGCTGCGCAGAGAAGGATGCCGATCGCTAGCGTCGCCCGCCGCGCACGGAGGGGTCGGAGGTCACGGAGAGAGACAAACACGGAGACACGGGGGACACGGAAACCAAACTCAAGTACGAAGCTCGAAGTTCGAAGGTCGAAGTGAAGTTCGAACTTCACTTCAGCCTTCGTCCTTCGTACTTCGTACTTGAGTCCCGTATCCGTAATCTCCGTGTCTCCGTGATCAGATGAAAGGGCCGTCTGACCGCTCATCCGAGTAGCATGTGACGTTCCACCACCACGTGCTCCGGGCTGAGAGGAGGACAGCCCCGTGGAGAAACATTACATCGGTGTCGATTTACAGCAAGCGTTTTTCCAGGCCTGCGCCGTGACGGCGACAGGCGAGCCGGTGTGGGAGCAGCGCTTCCCGCGCACGGCGGACGGGATGGCGGCGTTGCTGACGCGGTGCACCCGTCAGACGGCCATCGCGGTCGAAGCGAGCACCCCGACGTGGCACTTCGCCGACGTGATCGCGCCGCAGGTCGGGGAGCTGCGGGTCGTCGATTCGGTGAAGACCAAGCTCAAGGCGGGCTATGCCGCAAAGACCGATCGGCTCGATGCGCGGCGGCTTGCCGATGCGTTGCGGCGCGACAGCGTAGTCGGGATTTACTATCCGCCGCCGGCGATTCGGGACTTGCGGGAGCTGTGTCGCGGGCGCCACACCCTCGTGCAGACGCGCACACGGATCGTGCAGCGGATCCGCGCGGTGCTCCTGCGCCACGGCCTCGTCGACGCCCGCCGCCTGGTCCGCCGCGATGCCGGGCTCGAGACCCTGGACTTACCGCCGCGCGCGGCGGCGAGCGTGACGAGCCTGCGCCGGGTCCTGGTGGTGGTGCGGGCGGAAATCACCGCCGTCGAGCGCGACGTGCAGACACTGGCCGCGACCGATCCGGTGGCGATCCGGCTGCAGCAGATCCCGGGCATCGGCCCGGTGCTCGCGCTGCTGATCCGCGCGGAGATCGGCGACCTGCGGCGGTTTCCGACCCCGGCGCATCTGGCAAGCTACGCCGGGCTGGTACCGCGCGTGGACGCCAGCGCCGGCCGCTATCGGTATGGGCGGATCACGCGGCGTGGATCGCCCTGGCTCCGCTGGGCGCTCGTCGAAGCCGCCCTGCACGCGCCGCGGCGACACGATCCCGTGGGCCGCTGGGCCCGCCGCTTGGCGATTCGCAAGGGCGCGCTGAAAGCCCGGGTGGCGTGCGCGCGCAGCTTGTGTACTGACATCTTCGCGGCGTGGCTGGCGAGTGCGTGACGTCCTCTCCAGGTCGGTGGGTCGGAGAATCAACGTGATCACCGCGTGATCGGTCCGTGAATGATCCCCGACCTGGTCCTAACTGATGCTGAGCTCACGGGTGAGCTCGAATAGATGTTTGAACGAGTACGTCAGGTGCCCGAGCATGCGGTGGTGGACCGTACGACCCGGCACACATCGACCGATCGCGCGCGGCCGGATAG
>JBOGJB010000319.1:0-21634 GCA_050745085.1 Vicinamibacterales bacterium | reverse complement strand
CTCGGCGATCGCGCGCGATCAGTTCGCGGTAGCCGCGGGCCGCATCCGGTCGATCGTCGAGCTCAATCGCTGTTCCGGCCGGCACTCCATCCACCTGATCCACAAGGGCAAGCTTACGCTCGAGGAGGCGCTCAGCCAGTCGCGCGAGCCGGACGGGCCCTAAGCACCTGTCCGAATTTTGGGGAGCACCTCACTTACTTGGGCCAGGGTAGGGTGTATCGGCCATGAACAAGGAAGTTAGTCCCAATCACGAGGAGAGGTCCACCGATTATCAACGCGCCTAGGAAGTCTGCAGTCTTGTCCAGGTCAAAGGCGCGCAAGACAAGCAGACCAGCAATCACGAGCCCCAGTCCATATACACGTGGAAGTAACGGCAACCAGCGTTCCTTGCTGGCTCCGATACCGTAGAGAACAGCCATTGGGAGAACCCAAGCGAGTGCCGCTCCGCTAAGGAATTTCACTTGTTCCTTGCGTAACAGTAGTAGCGCCCGTTCGTGTTCGACGTCAATTTTAGCCAGCGACAAGGCAACACGTTCACCCCTTTGCAGAAGGGTAGCTTCGATTCGCGAACGGGCTGCGGGGGTTCGAGACTGAGCCTTTGCGTCAGCCATCGCGGCAAAGTTTGAATAGCCGTGGCGGCGGGCAAATGGGTCCAAGATGTTAGCCGGGATGTATGTCAAATGCGGCGCGTAATCCGAGTGGACTTCAACCAAGACTTGCTCATCGGAGAGGCCGCCGTAGGGTTTCAATCTTAGCGAAGACGAGCCGAACCGAACTTCAAACTGCTGATTTAAAGCATTCGCCCAATCGCTCATCACCTGGTCGCGAGTTGGCCATGTTGAGTGCGCGAAGAGCGCGATGAAAGCAAGATAGAGAATGCCGACCAGCACCCAGAGCCATTGCCATTCGACGCGTTTCATTGTGTCCTCGCGCAGAACCGAGGCGGGTCGAGAATTATCCAGGTTGTCGGCGGGGAACTCTGCTAAGTATACGGGTCAGCGTTGACCGTGGTCAACGAGCTGGTTTCGCCGGCCGACTTCCAGCCCACTGATGTAAGAGAGCGGTCAAGCTCGCACTGGCCAGCCAGGTCTTCTTGCGTCCAGTTCTTGGCGGTCCGTAGCTGACGGATGCGCTCACCCAGCCTCTTGAGAGCTGGGTGAGGAGCTGAACGCAGATCTCATTGAGCCTCCATCCCGCCGTACTTCGCCTTCCAGCGGTAATAGGTCTGCTCGGTGATCCCGTTCGCGCGACACAGGTCGGCGACCTTCCGACCCGCTTCGCCTTCGTTGACGATCGCTAGGATCTGCTCGTCCGTCAATCTGCTCCGTTTCATCGGTCCTCCTCGGAACGGAGGACCTCATCTTGCCTGTGGGCGGATCAGAGGGGCAGGTCATCGCCTTCCGCTTTTGGGGAGGCCGAAGCAAAAAACGACTTGCGGGAACGAAATGCGCCGCTATGCTAGCAGCCCAACGGGGACGCCAGACGCTGACAACGACAGCTTGAATCAATAGAACCGTGGTCTAGACGCCAAGGAGTGAACACTCCATGTTACTTTGGCTAATTCTGGGCGCTGTCTTGGTGATCGGCGGCTTCGTCGGCTGGTATCTCAGAGATGAAATTAAAGGCATCTGGTCGCTTGTCTGGTTGATCTGGTGCTGGGTTCAGGCGATGTACTGGCGCCTTCGGTTCGGCCTACAAACCGTTTTCGGCCAGACTGCGGCAGGTGTTCTGCTCGCAGGCAGTTTTTACGTTCTCCTGGAACTCTTCGTAACCTTGGTTCGTTTCCTTCGCGCGGAGGGCCACGTCGACAAGGCAGATAGCGAGGGGGTAGTCGCCCGAACCCTGGCGCTCTTACCGGCAGTTGAGGCGCCACCCATCTGGGTTGAAGCGATGCTGCTCGCGCTGGCGGTGCTGGTTTTTCTCCATCATTGGCACGAGTGGAAGTTGAGGAGGCGGGAGGCTGCTACGCCGAGTGCGCTAGCGGGCCTGATCGACAAGTGCAAACCCCTCCTTCATTCGGGCGCGTCGTCAACTGACTCGGACAAGCAAAAGCTGTTTGAGACGACGATGGAAGCGATCACTACTCTGCTGCGGATTGGTCGAACTGGAAGGTGGTTTCGCAAGGATCAAGACATCTGTATTTCAATTACCGCCCTAGACCACGCTGATACTACGAAGCTCGCAGTGATCTGTGTCTTTCCGACAACAACACCACTTATTGACAAAAACGCGAAGCTGTCGACGACTCAAAGCGCCGCCGGTAAGTCATACGAAAAGAAAGTGCCCATCTACGTGCCGTCCACGCGGCACCTCGGTGGAATCAACATGAAGACCTATCGGACGGTTGGCTTAATCTTCGAAGACGTAGCGGCGACCGACCCGGGGCCGTCACTCATGTGTGTTCCGGTCCTCAAGGACTCCAACGTGACGGCGGTAATTAATGTTTCAAGCAGTAAGCGGAATGCGTTCGGGCCACTGGACTTTGGGATTGTCAGCATCGCTGCGGCCGTACTGGCGGATGAGAGGTGGCACAACGAACCACCACCAAAGCCCGCTTGACAGCAGGGAGCATGGTGGTAAGGTTGAGAAGGAGCGACATCGGATGCCGAGCGGGCTTAAGGACAGGCAAACCACTGATTCTGGTAGACTTAGCTCCTGGCCAGACGTGCAGGATGGCCGGATGGGGTACGAGCCGCCACCTTTTGATTTTGTTGAGGATATGCGAACGATCTGGCGCGAGTGGAGAAGTCTCTTGAGGCAAAAACGCGCTCGTCGTGAGCGACTCAACGCTCCAACGGTTCCACTTCGATGATCTAACACGCGCATCTGGAGACCGATCGTCCGGTCAGAGACTCCACTTGGCGTAACTCTCCGTTCGTCGCACCCCGGCGCGCTCCCGCCCTGAGGCTCCCCACGCCTCGCCGCTCACTTCCCATCCGAACGCACGATCGCGCGACTTCCGTTCCGACAAAACGCGGTCCGCGGTTCGTTTTGTTAGACGCCCGTTTCAGCCACGAATTCTGTCGGTGCGCAGCGCTCACGAGGGAGACGGGACGAGGGAGACGGAGAATCTCCGTGATCCCCGTCTTCGCAGTGTTTGAAATCCCCGTGTCCCCGTGGGGACGAGCCTGTCGAGGCACCGTCCCGCCGGCGGGACGGGGGTAGGCCCAGGGCTTCCGACAAGGATTGCGTGCTATCCTGAGGTCTCATCCGCTAGCATGAATGCTCGAGAGCGAGCCTTCGTTGCCGCCTTCTTAGGGCCGGCCCACGGTGTCGCCTATAAGGCCGCGATCATGGCCGGGTATGCGAAGAATAGCGCCCGCGTGACCGCCTCGAGGTTGCTAACAAAAGCTAACATCCAGCGGGCCATCGAGACGCAGACGGCGAAGCGCGACGCGAGGGCGTTTGCCGATGCGGAGGAACGCGACCGCATCCTTTCGGCGATCGCGCGCGATCAGTTCGCGGCAGCCCCGGACCGCATCCGCTCGATCGTCGAGCTGAATCGTTGGGCGCGCCCCAGCCGGGGTACTCGCGCTTCAAGCGAACGATCGTCGCCTCGATGGGCGCCGGTAGGCGATTGGCCTGGCGATACGGCCGTCGGCTCCGATCGCTGAAGGCGACGACCCCGCAATCCTTGTAGCGATCGAAGATCTTGTAGCCGGTCTTGCGGGAAATCCCGAACTCGGCGCACAGCGGCGCCATCTTCTCCCCTTCGAGCAAGCGGGCCACAAAGCGGAGCCGCTCGTCCATGACGTGACACTCCTTCCAAGGCATGCCCCCTCCTCGATGGGGGCAAAGTGTCACCCATGTGTCCGGAATACCGTGTTACCTATGTCTCAGGAAGAACAAAAACGAGTGAAAGGAAGGTGGGCGCGACCGGCCTTTCGGCCGGCCGCGCGGCGGGAGCTGTCTGAGGAGCAATCAATGTGGAGATGGCCAGAATCGCCATCGCCAGACCGGTCAACGTCGCCGTTGTCGTATTTCTTAAAAAAGCAAACCGGTTGCCAGGTCATCCTGACCTGGCCCTCGAGTCCAGCGCTCGGCATAACGGACTCAATCACAGTCACTTAGCTACGTCAGCTCTACCGTATGGACGCTGCCGCCCGGACTGGCGCCGTGTAAAGAAACCAGCCGTGCGGCTGGGCTTGATGTATTAATCCTGCGCTACACTGAGGGCGCGAGCCGGCCAGCGCCTCGCGACGGAACGACAACTCGTGACGGACACCCTCCGGACGTTCCTGAGGCGCGTGGCGCTGCGCGCCGCGCTCGTTGCCTGCACGGTTGCCACGCTCGCCGCGCAACAGCCCCGCCCGACGTTCCGTACAGAAGCGAACTTCGTCCGCGTGGACGTGTACCCGACGCGCGACGGTGTCCCCGTCGCCGATCTCACGGCCGCGGATTTCGAGGTCGTCGAGGACGGCGCCCCGCAGACAATCGAAACCTTCGAGCACGTGGTCGTGCGCCCCGCGGGCCCACAGGAGACGCGCGCCGAGCCGGACTCACAGCGGCAGGGCAATCAGATGGCAGAGGATCCCCGCGCCCGGGTCTTTGTCATCTTCCTCGACACGTATCACGTGTCGGTGTTCGGATCGCACAGCATCCGGCGCCCCCTCATTGCACTGATGGATCAGGTCATCGGTCCGGACGATCTGGTCGGCTTCATGACGCCGGAGATGTCCGCCGCCAGTCTGACGCTGGGGCGCAAGACGCAGGTCCTCGAGGGCGGGCTCACCGACAACTGGGTCTGGGGCCGGCGGTTTCAGATCACCGAGAAGGACGAAAAGGAATACAAGTACGAGGCCTGCTATAAGGACTTCGTCGGCGGTGACCGGATCACGAGCGAAATGGTCGCGCGGCGGCGGGAGCGGCTGACGTTGGACGCCGTGCGCGATCTCGTCGTCCACCTCCGCGGCGTCCGCGAGGAGCGAAAGGCTATCATCGCCGTCTCGGAGGGTTGGCTGCAGTTCCCCGAGCACGCCGACCTGGCGAAGCCGCTTCAACCGCTTAATCCCAACGTCGATCCGATCGTGCCGGGAAGGCCCGAGATCTTTATCGACCCGAGCGGCAAGCTGCGCGCCGGCGCCGATCCCAGAAACTCGCCCTGGCTGGCGTCGCTCTACGAGTGCGACACCGATCGCCAGCGGCTGGCGTTTATGGACAACCAGCTGTACTTCCGCCAGATCCTGGACGATGCGAATCGGGCGAACGCGAGCTTCTATCCGGTCGACCCGCGCGGGCTGCCCGTGTTCGATAACCCTATTGGACCTGATCCGCCGCCGCCGGTGACGGTCGACCACGCGATGTTGAAAACCCGCCAGGAGTCGCTTCGAACGCTCGCCGGTGCAACCGACGGCGTAGCGGTCATGAACAACAACGATATCGAGCGCGGCTTGAGGCGCATGGCGGCCGATCTGACGTCGTACTACCTGCTCGGCTACTACTCGACGAACACGAAGCTCGATGGAAAGTTCCGATCGATCAGAGTCCGCGTGAAGCGCCCCGGTGTTGAGGTGCGCGCGCGACGCGGGTACCGGGCGGCGACCGCCGAGGAAGTGACGGCGGCGCGGCGGGCGGCGACGCCGGAGGCGGCCGGGCTGAACACGGGTCCTTCCAACGGCACGATCGATAGCGCCCTTGGGCGGCTGGCGGCGCTGCGGCCGAACACGCCCCTGTACCTTCACGCGGTGGCGATGCGAGCGGGGAAGGGACTGCGCATCCTCGTCGCTGGAGAGCTGGACGCCAGCGTGGCAAGAACGCCTGCCTGGGCGCAGGGCGGCGAGGCGGCCGTGATGGTCAGCGTCGCCCAGGGCGCAGGGGCGTCGGCGCGCGCGACGATGGCGCCGGCCACGAGAAGCTTCGTCGCATCCGTGGCGATCGACGCTGGCGGGTCCGGCGCGCTCAGCGTCCAGGGACGCCTGCGCCCGTCCGGCGACGCGGCCGCGCCGCTTGCGGCCACCGTGTTGGCAACGCCGCCGCCCGACGGCGCGTTCCTCGCCGGCGGCCCGCTTCTCTTCAGCCTTCGCGGCGGGACGGCCGCTCCGGTTCCGATCGCGAGCTTCCGCGTGTTTCGGACGGAGCGCGTTCGCCTCGAGCTGCCGCTTGCGGACGCCGCCCGTCCTGGCGACGCGCGGCTGCTGGACCGCGCGGGCAAGCCACTCAGCATCGCGGTCACGCTCTCCGAGCGCACAGATGGCGCCGGCGTCCGCTGGCTCGTGGCCGATCTGAACCCGGCCCCGCTCGGCGCCGGCGACTACGTCATCGAGCTGTCCGCCGAGCAGGAAGGCACGCGCGACGTCGTCGTCACGGCGATCAGGGTCGTGCAGTGAGAGCGCTCGCCTTCCTGGCGGCAGCGCTCATCGCCGCCCAGCAGCAACGCCCTCCCGACCAACCGGTCTTCCGCGTCGAGGCCAACCTTGTCCGGGTCGACGCGTTCATCACGAAGGACGGGGTCCCGGTCGAGGACCTGACCGCCGCCGACTTCGAGCTGCTCGAGGACGGGGTCACGCAGAAGATCGAGACCTTCGAGCGCGTGAAGGTCGGCGCGACGGGACGCTCGGCGGCGGAGGCGGATCCGAACAGCCAGCGCGAGGGGAACGAGCGCGCGGGCGACCCGCGCCGCCGCGTCTTCGTCATCTTCCTCGACACCTATCACGTCAGGCGCGAGAACTCGCAGCGCGCCGGTCAGGCTCTCGCGCGCGTGCTCGACCAGCTCCTGGCCCCCGACGACCTGGTCGGCGTCGCGAAGCCGGAGATGGACGTGACCGACCTGATGCTCGGCCACAAGGCGTCGGTGATTCAGACAGGGCTGGCGACCTCGTCGAACTGGGGCGTGGGAGACGACTACGCCCGCCTCGACGCGGTGGAAAGTGCATACATGACGTGCTATCCGCGAGCGCTGGCAATCGAGCTGATCGCTCGGCGGCGGGAACGGATGACGCTGGACTCCCTGCGCGATCTCGTACGCCACCTGCAGGCCCTGCGCGACGAGCGCAAAGCGATCATCGTCGTCAGCGAGGGCTGGATCCTCTTCCGCGACAACCAGGGCCTCATGTCCATGACCGGGGGCACGGTGCCGGGCGTGCCCCAGATCTTCACCGGTCCAGGCGGCAAGCCGACCATGAGCAACCCCGGCTCCTACGCCGGCGCGACTCAGCAGCAGTGCGACACCGATCGCATGACGCTGGCGTACCAGAACAACGATCAGTACTTCCGTGACATTACCGGCGAGGCGAACCGAACCAACGCGGCGTTCTATCCGCTGGATGCCGGCGGGTTGCGGTCGGGCGTCGACGTGTCCTCGCCATTCGACTCTCGCACGCAGATGGCCTTGATGCGCCAGCGGATGGACACGCTCGTCTCGCTCGCGACGGCCACCGACGGCCTCGCAGTCTTCAACACGAACGACCTGGCGAGGGGGATGCAGAAGGTCGTCGCCGACCTGTCCCACTACTATCTGCTCGGCTACTACTCGACGAACACGAAGCTGGACGGGAAGTATCGAAGGATTCGCCTTCGTGTGAAACGGCCCGGGCTGGACGTCCGGGCCCGCGACGGGTACCGCGCCGCAACGGTTGAGGAGATCACGGCCGCCGATCCGAAGGCGGTGACTCCTCCGAAGGCCGGCCTTTTCAGCACCAGCGTTGCCGAACCGATGAACGCGTCGAGTTCGGGACCGATCCCGTCGCCCGAACTCTCCGCCGCTCTCGGTCGGCTCTCGCAAATCCGACCGACCGCGCCGCTTCGGCTGCACGCGATTGCCGTCAGGACGGCGGGTGGGCTTCGACTCTGGATCGCGGGCGAGCTGGAGTCGACGGCGTCTCGAACGGAGTGGAGCGCCGGCGCCGACGCGTCGGTCATCGTGACCGCGGCGGGCGGGGCCGGAGGGGCCGGGCGCGGCGCCGTCGAGCCAGGCTCGCGCAGCTTCCTGATCGCCACCAACGCCGGCGACGTGACCGGCGACATTCACGTCCAGGCCAGGCTGACGCCGCGGGGCGGCGGCGCACCAGCCATCGGCGAGGTCGTGTCCCTCAAGTCCACGGCGCCGGACGTCTTCGCAGCCACCGAGCCTCTGTTGTTTCGCCTGAGCGGCGCCACAGCGCGGCCGCGGCCGGCAGCGGACTTCCGGTTCAACCGCACGGAGCGCGTGCGCCTCGAAGCCCCGCTGGCCCGGGCGGCGCACGCCGCCTCAGGTCGCGTGGTCGATCGCGCCGGGCAACCGCTCGAGGTTCCTGTCGCGGTCACCGAGCGCGAGGGCGCCGGCGTTCGATGGCTCGTCGCCGACGTCAACCTGGCGCCGCTCTACAACGGAGACTATGGAATTGAGCTCGCCGCGGAGCGGGACGGCACGCGGGCGACGATGGTGACGGCGATACGGGTCGTAAGGTGAATCGTGCCTCGTGCCTCGTGCTTCGGACCTAGGGCGGTTGATCCTCAGCGATTTACCATTCGCCACGCTTCACTGGAATACTCCGTCGTCCCCTGAAATCTACCCACGTTCTGGAGATATTCTGGACACCGCTCGGCTGAATCGTGAAGCCACTCTTTCGGTACAGGTGATATCCGGCAGGGTCAGTGAGCGAAAGACAGGATGTCGGCAACTCCAACGGCGACCAATTGTGAAATCTGATCGGCCGGCTTGGCTGAGCGACGCGCGCGTCTTCTACTCCAGAATTGAAGAAGGGTCCAAGGATCCCGTCAGCGTGTTCATCCCACCAGACGGTGAAGTGAGCGCCGGGAACCCCGGGAAGTTACGTTTGCGTCTCCGGCCTAGTGGTCGCTCGCTGCAAGTACTCGATCACCAGGGATGCAACGAAGGCGTTATCCGCTCGGAGGGGCTGGTGCGTGGCATCCGCTATGTCATGCGGCGGGATGAGAATCCCGTGTGGATCGTGTCAATTCGATCAGTGGTCCGCAAGCGACACCGACTACGCCTTACCGACGGCGAGACCTGGACGTTCGATACGCCGTTCTACTGGTGGCAGCATTTGACCGGCAGCCTCGCGGGCGCGCCAAGCCTTATCGGCCATGTCGGTCCGTCGAAGCGAATCTGGCTCTTTGGCGTCGAACCGGGTCGCGAAACCCACGATGTCCTTGCCGCCGTGGCGCTGATGCACCGAAACTGGTGGCGCTGGTAGGTGCGCTCGCTTTTAGCGTGCGCGGCGTCCACTCGCGACGGCTCTCGGTGCTATTCCTCGGCTACAGGTCGCCGGGTGTCAGACCGGTGTGCTTAGCGATTCGGGCAAGAATGCGCGGGCCCAGTTCCTCGTCGTCATGAAAGGCGAAGACGAAGTCCGGCCAATCAGGGCGAGAGAGCGTGCGGTGCGAGCCCGATTGACGCTTAATCATCCAGCCGACTCGCAGCAAGGCGGCAAGAACCCGTCGCCTTTGGTGGCGGGCCAGTTGCTCACGCCGCCTGGAACGTGACGTTGAGAAACTCGGCGGGCGCTTCCCGGTTCTCGAGGCGTTCGGCAATAACGCGGAGGGCAAGTGCCTGGACGCCAGCCACCGCTTCATCACGATCCCGCCCGTAGCAGAGCACGCCGGGCAGAGCGGGAACCTCGGCGATCCAGCGACCGTCTTCTTCGCGTTCGAGCTCGATCGTGAAGGTCACGTGCGTTAATGTACCATCCCGGCCAGGCATCCACCAACTCTCGCTTCCCTGGTCGCCGTCTCCTAAGCAGCTAGGGGAACCAAGAGGGGAACCGGCCTCCGCGCGAGGTGTTCCCCCTACTGGTCCCGTGTCTCGTCTGGCCGATGCGGCTAAACCTGGCAGCATTGACCCTCTAGACCACTTCATAACTCGAACAGCGAGTGTGATTTGTCAAGGGACAGCGAGCGGGCGGCGGTCTTTGCCGCCCGCGGACGGGCCGTCGGTGACGACGCGCTCAAACGCAGGAACGTGGCGTGAGCGACCACGAGATCTGACCGGGAGTGCGATCTCGCCCGCGGCCACGGCTGTGGTCGCTCACGCCATGCTGGCAGTGGTCGCGCGTCGCGTGACTTGGTGTGTGCGTCACGACAGCGAGGGGCCGTCGCGCTCCATTTTGCGGTTCGCGTCCGCGCGCTGTCGAGTAGCCGGGAGAGGTTGCCCTCTCCCAGCTCTCACAGAACCGGACTTGTGGGCCTCACATCCGGCTCTTCGGGACGTCGGGGTCGGCGGAAGTCAATCCGCGTGGGCCGACACCAGCCTTGCGGCCCGCAGCTATTCCAGCGCAAGGGTCAGTTGCGCCGGAGCGACGACGCGGTGCATATCGCCGTACTGGTGCTCCAGCGAGAGGAGCCCCTGCTCCGCGAAGTACACCTTGCTGAGTGCGTAGTCCACTGGACCGCAATGACTCAACGCCCAGAGGGATTTCTTGCCCTCGTAGACGCGTCGCCACGCGGTGTGGACCCGCGCGCCCAGCCGAATGAGACGACGCACGATGAAGCGCCTCCGCTTCCACTGCCGCAGCAGCACGGCGCGGAGACGCCGCCTGATATGAGCGTCAAGGGTCTGCAGGGTCCGCACCACGGCGCCGGTGCAGCTGGTCCCGAAGAAATTCAGCCACCCGCGGAGGTACGTGTTGAGCATGGTGATGCAGCCATGAAGCGACTGCCCCCAGGCTCGCGGCGTCAGCTCGCGGATTCTCGTGTCGATGCGTTCTTTCGACCGAGAAGACAGCATCCGCCGAACGCGGCATCGGCATAATCCGGCTGTCGGCATGATGGCGGTTATGCCGCGCGCGGCATAATCGGCACACGTTCTGTTCGCACCTGGCGATGAAGGGGGCGCCCGCACAGGCCATCCAGGAGCTGGCCGGACACGCGGACCTGTCGACGACGCAGCGCTACATGCACCTGAGTCCGGCGGCAACCGAGGACGCAATCCGATTGCTCGACGGACGAGATTCCGGCGTAGTACGCGCGGGAAATTTTGGAGATATTTTGGACACTCGAACGGTGGAACTGGGAACTGATTGAGGGCGATAAGGTTAGTGGAGCGGGCTACGGGAATCGAACCCGTCTAGCTGGCTTGGGAAGCCAGAGCATTACCACTATGCTAAGCCCGCTCAGTTGACGGAATGACAATTATACCTGGAAGCCGCCTTGGCGAGCGTCTGCAGAGCAATCAGTGGCGAGCGAAGTCATACTAGGCACTAAGAACTAAACACTAAGAACCCCTAATGACGGCCAGCACTTCGTCGCGCCGGCTTTCCATGATCTGTTTCGTGAGCCCCTCCAGGTTGAGCCGCAGCAACGGTTCCGTGTTCGACGGCCGCACGTTGAAGTGCCAGTCGTCGTACTCGACCGAGATCCCATCCAACGTCGACTGGCGGCCGTCGGCGTACTTCGCCGCGAGCCCGGCGATTCTTGCCTCCACGGTCTTCATGTCGCCGACCTTGGTATTGATCTCTCCAGAGATGAAGTACTTCTGGCGCAGCGGCTCGAGCAGCTCCGCCAGCGTCTGCCCCTTTCGCGACATCAGCTCCAGGATCAAGAGGGCAGGGATGAAGCCGTTGTCGGCGTAGAAGTTGTCACGGAAGTAGTAGTGGCCCGTGACCTCGCCGCCGAAGATGGCGTTCTCTTCCCGCATCCGCCGCTTGAAGAACGCGTGCCCCACACGGTTGATCAGCGCCGTGCCGCCGTACTTCGCGACGATGTCCTTGACGGCATAGCTCGCGCGAACGTCGTAGACGATCTTCGCACCCGGATGCTTCATCAGAAACGCCTCGGCGAGGAGCGCGGTGATGAAGTCGCCCGCGATGAACTCGCCGTTGCCGTCGATGAAGAAGCAGCGGTCGGCGTCGCCGTCCCACGCGATGCCGATGTCGGCCCGGTCGGCGACGACACGCTCGACGATGTCGCGGCGGTTTTCTTCGATCAGCGGGTTGGCCTCGTGGTTCGGGAACGTTCCGTCCACCTCGAAGCACAGCCTGGTTGTCCGGCACGGCAGCCGGTCGAATAGTGGCGGCGCGACCAGCCCGGCGATCCCGCTGCCCGCGTCGAGCACGACGTTGAAGGGTTTGACGACCGACGGGTCGATGAACGAGAGGACGTGCCGGACGTAGTCGTCGAGCTCCTCCTGGCGCTCGAGCCCGCCGCGCCGTCCGGGCGGGGCGGGTTTCTCGAGCTTCAGGACCATCCTGCGAATGTCGTCGATGCCGGCGTCGCCGCTGAGGGGAACCGCGTCGCGCCGCACGAGCTTGGCCCCGATGTACTCCTTCGGGTTGTGCGACGCGGTGATCTCGGCGCCGCCGTCGTGGCCGTCGCGCGCGTCGGCGAAGTAGAGCATGTCGGTGCCGATGAGGCCGTAGTCGACGACGTCGGCCCCCTGCTCGCGGGCGCCGTCGATGAACGCCGCGGCGATTGACGGCGCCGCGATGCGCATGTCGCGGCCGACGGCGATCCGCTTGGGCTTCAGGTACGCCACGAAGGCGCGTCCGATCTCGCGCGCGGTATCCTCATCGATCTCGCGCGGATAGATGCCGCGAATGTCGTACGCCTTGAAAACGCCCGGATCGAGAGGCATGTCATCTTCTCTTGTGCTCGCGGGGCCCAACCCTTCGGCTCGCTCGCGGGCATTTCCGGCGCTCCCCTCCGGTCCGCGCCACGGCCCGCCTGTGGCGGCCTTCCCTCTGGCGCCTCGCGCGGGCCGCAGGCGCTAGTGCCTTGTGTAATCAGTGAGGACCGACTTGTCGCCCAGCACGGTGCCCGGTTCGACGTTGGCGGCGCGGCCGACGTGGCAGTGGCGGCCGAGAATCGCCTGACGCACGGTCGCCTCGCGGCCGACCCACGTGTTCGCCCAGACGATCGATCCTTCTACGACCGCTTCTTCCTCGATGTGCGCGTGGCGGCCGATGACCGAGTAGGGGAGCACCCGCGCGCCGGGCTTGATCACGGCGCCGGCGTCCACGAAGCACGGCCCCTCCACAATGGCGCCCGGCTCGAGGCGCGCGTCCGGCGCAATCCGCACGGATGAGCCATCACCGTTGAACGGCGGAGCCGAGAAGCGGCCATCCATGATGTCCCGGTGCACCTGTAAGTACGTCGCCGGCGTGCCGATGTCGATCCAGTAACCGCGGTACACGTACGCGACGAACGTTTCACCGCGCTCGACGAGCGACGGGAAGTAGCTGCGCTCGATGGACCAGGCCGTGTCCCTCGGGATGCGGTCGAAGGTGTCCGGCTCGAGCACGTAGATGCCGGCGTTGATCGTGTCGCAGGTGATCTGATCCGGCGACGGCTTCTCGAGGAAGCGGCGCACGTTGCCCGCCGCATCCGTTTCGACGAGGCCGTACGCCGACGGGTTCTCGACCGGTGTCAGGACGATCGTTGCTTTCGCGCGCCGCTCGCGGTGCAGCCGCAGGACCGCCGCGAGATCCACTTCGGTCAGCACGTCGCCGTTGAAGACGACGACCGAATCCGAGAGGTACTGCTCGGCGTACTTCACGGCGCCGGCCGTGCCGAGCGGCATCGGCTCGACGACGTAGCGGATGCGGATGCCGAGATCGGCGCCATCGCCGAAGATCTCCTCGATACGCCGCGGCTGATAGTTCAGGCTCAGGATGACTTCATCGATCTCGGGAAGCTGCCGGAGCAGATCGAGCTGGTAGTACAGAAACGGCCGGTCGAAGATCGGGACGATCGGCTTGGGCGTGTGCACCGTGAGCGGGCGCAGCCGCGTGCCCCTACCCCCGGCCAGCAGGATGGCCTTCATGACAATCGGCAATCATATCATCTAGAATGAAGCCGCAGATACACGCAGATGAGCGCCGATCGAGGCGGATCGCGACGCCGATGAATCTCCCGAACATGCTCACGCTCGCGCGCCTGTTCCTGGTCCCGCTGCTCGTGGTCGTGCTGCTGACGAAATTCGAGGGGCGGCTGATCTTTGGCGTGCGCAAGGAGCTTGTCGGCGCCGCGATCTTCGGGATCGCGTCGCTGACCGACTGGCTCGACGGTTACCTGGCGCGGCGGCGCAAGCAGGTGACGACGCTCGGGCAGCTCATGGATCCGCTGGCGGACAAGCTGCTCGTCACCGCCGCGCTCGTCTCACTCGTGCAGATGGATCTCGCCCCCGCCTGGATGGTTGCGGTGATTCTGGGGCGCGAGTTCGCCGTCACCGTGCTGCGGAGCGTCGGTTACGCGCGCGGTGTGACGATTCCGGCGTCGCCGCTCGGCAAGTTCAAGATGACGTCGCAGGTGGTCGCCATCCTGCTCCTGATCCTCGGGCGGGATCACCTGCGGGGCTTCTTCGTGGTGGGGCAGGCGGCGCTGTGGGTGGCGCTCGTCGCGGCGGTCGCGTCGGGCGTCGACTACTACCGCCGGTTCCAGCAGGTGCTCTCGCCGTGGAGCCGGACCTCGTCCGGCCCGGAAGACCCGCTAGCGGTGCAAGGCGACCAGGTCGCCGGAATACACCTCGGCGCGCGCCCCGTCCAGACGGACCATCGAGCTTTCGGGCATCACCGCGATCGCCGTGCCGCGGGCGACGGAGTGAATCGGTCCCGTCCCGTTCAGTGAGCGGCGATAGACGGTCAGCTGCTGCCCCGGCTTGACGCCGTGGTCGGCACCACGATCGATCACCATCAGCAAGGTGCCAGCGCCCATTGCGCGCCGATCGTCGCCGAAGAGCACGACGCCGGGATTCTCGTAGTCGGGCTCGCCCCCGGGGATCGCCTTCGGGTCCGCGGAAGGCGGCGTGTACGGCTCGAGGTAGTCGCCGATCTCGTAACCGTCGCACGCGTAGACCGAGTCGGCGACTGCGCGGCTGCCTTCGACTCGGACGATCCGGATCCAGCCCGCGGTGTGGATGCCGATCGCCTGTATTTCCTGCCACCTGCTGTTGCCGCGATCCATCGGCGGGATCACGCGGCGAACGTAGTACTCCTGGCCCACCTTCAGCCCCTGATTCGACCCGCCGTTCACGACCAGGCCGTGATAGGGCGCGATGAGGCCCATCGTGCCCTGCTGCGAGCCGAGGATCGTCAGCCCCATGTAAGGCAGCCCGTACACCGCGCGGGGACCGCAGGCGATGTCGAGCTCGCCCGTGCGCGGCTGGCCCGCGCGCGCCGAGGGGACGATCTGCGCGCGAGCGGCGGCACCGCAGAGGAGGACGGCGACCGTGACCAGCCACACCGGCCGTGTCACGTTAGAACGTCTTGGATTTCGCATGGGTGGCTTTCAACTCCGCAATTCGGCGTCGCGCTTCCTCGAGGTACTCGCTTTTCTCGAATTCCTTCACGAGCCGTTCGAAGTAGGGCAGCGCTTCCGCGTTCTGGTTCATCCTTATGAGCGATTCCGCGAGATGGAAATACACCGCGTCCCGATACGTGTACTCGGCGTCGCGCGCCAGGAGCACCTTGAACCGGTCGACGGCCCCCGGGTACCAGCGATTGCGGAAGTAGAACAGGCCAACCTGGTAATCGGACGAGGCAAGCCGGTCCCGAGCCTCCCTGAGCCTCTCCCGGACCTCGCCCGTCAGTGGGCTGTTCGGGTAGCGCTCGACAAAGGTGTCGAACTCCTTGATCGCTTCCCTGGTTTCGGTTTGGTCCCGTTGGGGGGACAGCATCTGCAGGAAATGGCCCATCCCAAGCTTGTATTGAGCGTAGTCGGCCCGTCGGTGGGTCGGGAAGAAGGTCAGGAATTCCCTGAACTCGTTGATGCCAAGGATCTTTCCCTCGGTGGTGCCGTCCCCGAGGTAGCTGTCGCCGATGCCGAGCTTCGCATCGGCCCGCAACGGGCTCTGCGGATACGTGTCCACGAGCCGGCGAAAGTACTCCCGAGCGTTCAGCCACTTACGGTCGTCGAGCGCCTCGGTCCCCCGCTCGAACAGGAACTTGTCCGGTTCGGGGGTGCCGGTTGGAGGGTCGGACGGCCCCGTCGCGCAGGCCGCCAGTACCGAAATCAGCACGACAAAACTGGCCCTCAGCATTACAGAACTGATCCTCATGATCCGAGCGCCGGCAGGCCGGCCAGCCAGTCTCTTTGGGCCCGCAGCCCTTCTTCGAGCGTCACCGACGGGGCGAAGCCGAGGTCGGCCCGCGCCCGCGAGGTGTCCGCGTAGGTATCGCGCATGTCCCCCTTCTGCGGCGGCTCCCGCCGCACGTCGAGCCTGCGGCCTGCCACCCGTTCGATCAGAGCGAGCACGTCGTTCATCGAGACGCGCGAGCCCCCGCCGATGTTGTAGACGCCGCCCGACGCTCCGCGGTCGCCCGCGGCGATGGTCGCCCGAACGGCGTCGGCCACGTAGGTGAAATCGCGCGTCTGCGTCCCGTCGCCGTAGAGCGTGATCGGATCGCCGTTGAGCGCCGCGCGCAGGAAGCGATGGAACGCCATGTCCGGACGCTGGCGCGGTCCGTACACGGTGAAGTACCGCAACGAAACGGCCGGCACGCCGAAGTTGACGTGGTAGAGCGCGCAGAGCTGCTCGGCGGCCAGCTTGGTGACGCCGTAGGGCGAGACGGGCTGCGGCCGCGCCTCTTCTTTCATGGGGATCGCCGCCGCGTCGCCGTAGACCGACGAGCTCGACGCGTAGACGAGCCGCGCGATCGGCCGTGTCTTGACTGCTTCGAGCAGCGCCTGCGTTGCGTCGACATTGTCCACGGTGTAGGTCCGAAAATTGCGGCCCCAGCTCTTGCGCACGCCGGCCTGCGCGGCGAGATGAAAGACGTGCGTCGCGCCGTCGAGGATCGGCGCGAGATCGACGCGCTCGAGGCGATCCTCGACGAAGCTGAAGCCGCGCCGCGCGCGAAGCGGCGCGAGGTTCGCTTCCTTCATCAGACGCGGGTAGTAGTCCGTGAAGCAGTCCAGGCCGGTGACCTCGGCGCCGCCGTCGAGCAGCGCCGTGGTGAGATGCGACCCGATGAATCCGGCGCAGCCGGTGACGACCGCCTTCATGCGAAGACCTTTCGGATCCGCTCCGGCAGCCGGCACGGCCGCCCGCCCCGGTCGAGCGAGGCGTGCACCGTGCGGCCGACCGCCGCGACCGTTCGATCCGCGCGCCGCACGACCTCGTAGTCGAACTGCATCCGCACCGCCGAGAGCATCGATCCTTCCGCCTTGACGTCCAGCTCGTCGTCGTATCGCGCCGGCTGCCGGTACTCGCAGTGCGCCTCGATGACGGGCAGCGCGACGCCGTCCTCCTCCATCTCGCGATAGGTCCAGCCGAGCGACCGCAGCAGATCGGCGCGCGCCACCTCGAACCACACGAAGTAGTTCGCGTAGTAGACAACCCCCATTTTGTCGGTTTCGGCGTAGCGGACGCGTACGGTGGAGACCGAGGCCGGCACGATTAGGCCGGACGCCCCGCGCCGGCGCCCGCCTCGGCCGCCACCCGAAGCGCGCGCGTCGCACGGGCGACGTCCGCCGCGCCGAAGATCGCCTGTCCCGCGACGAGAATCGAGGCGCCTGAAGAGACGAGGCGGCCGGCGTTCGTCTCGTCGACGCCGCCGTCCACCTCGACAGGCGCGCGGCTGCCGGCCTGGTCGAGCAGCGCGCGGACCGCCCGTACCTTTGACTCGCTGCTCGGGATGAAAGTCTGCCCGCCAAAGCCGGGGTCGACCGACATCACCAGGACGTAATCCACCTCGCCCGCGATCTCCTCGAGCGCGACCACGGGCGTCGACGGGTTGAGCACGACCCCCGCCTTGACGCCGAGGCTGCGGATGAGGGTCACGGTCCGGTGGAGATGGGGCAGCGCCTCGACGTGTACCGAGATCATCGACGCGCCAGCCTCCGCGAACGCGCCGATGAAGAGGTCTGGCTGGCTGATCATGAGATGGACGTCGAGCGGTACGGTCGCGACCCGCTTCACCGCGCGCACGACCGGCGGGCCGATCGTGATGTTCGGCACGAAGTGGCCGTCCATGACGTCGACGTGGATCAGATCTGCGCCGCCGCGCTCGACCGCGCGGATCGCTTCTCCGAGGGCGGTGAAGTCAGCGGAGAGGATCGATGGCGCGATCTTAATCATTCAGCTGCACTTGACCGCTTGTTGGACACGACGGTCGAAGTCATCAGAATCAGCGAAGACGGCGGCGAGTGCAGTCACACTAGGCGCTAAGAACCAAGCACTAGAGTCACCGACTCACCTCGAGCGAAATGGGCTCCCCGGGTGCGATTTGAAAGCCGCCCTGCGGTGCCTGCCGTATCACGATCCCTGCCGGCACGCCCGGGTACGGGTGATCGCCGACGAGCGCGACGCGGAAGCCGCGCCGCCGGAGGATGTCCGCCGCGCGATCGCCGTTGACGCCGATCAAGTCCGGCATCACATAGGTCGCGCCGCGCTCTCCGCGATTGACGAGCAGCGATACGCTCGTGCCGGGCGCCGACGCCGGCGGTTCCTGCGCGACAACCGCGCCCGCCGGCACGCTGTCGGTGCGGATCTCGGCGACCGCGCCGATCGCGAACCCGTCCTGCTGCAGCCTGATCTGCGCGGCGCGGTCGGTCTCGCCGACCACGCCCGGCACGTTCGCCAGCCGCGGGCCTGCGCTGATCCAGACCTTCACGGAGCGCTCCCGCCTCGTCGTGGACCCGGCGGCCGGTTCGTGCAGCACGATCCGGCCCGCCGGCACCTTCGGATCGAGCCGCCGTCCCTCTTCGACCTTCAGCAGCAGCCCGAGATCCGCCAGCGCGGCATTCGCCTCGTTCACCGTGCGGCCCCGCAGGTCGGGCATGAGCACGTCACGCGTCTTCAGGGCGATCCGCATGGCGGCCGCGGCGAAGAGCGCGTAGGTCACCAGGAGCGCGCCAGCAAGCACGAGCCGCTTGCCGGCGGTCCAGACGCGCCTTTTGAAGGCCATGAGACCCCTTAGTGTACCAGAATCGCGGCGTAGAACGCTTCGAGGCCGTGGACGTGCGGGAGCGTGCGCAGCGCGCCCGTCGCGTCGAGTGTCGGGGCGAGGGCATCGACGTGCGTCACGAGTGAAGCCGCGCCGCGCGGATCGGCGCGCGCGAATTGCGGGTGCGCGCGCAGAAACGCCGACACCACGCCGTCGTTCTCCTCGGGCTCGCTGGAGCAGGTGGCATAAATGAGCCGGCCGCCCGGCCGCACCGCGCGCGACGCCTCCTCCAGCATCGCCAGCTCGTCGCGCGCGAGGCCGGCGAGATCCGATTCCGTCCTACGCCAGCGAATGTCCGGATCGCGGCGAATCGTTCCGAGGCCCGAGCAGGGCGCGTCGACCAGGACCGCGTCGAACTCCGCCCGGAAGGGAAGCGGGCGACGCAGGTCGAGTCGCACAAGGCGCACGCGCTCCGCCGCGGCCGCGCGAACCGTGTCGGCGAGGAGATCGATCCGCCTCGGCCGGAAGTCGGCCGCTACGACGAGGCCGAGGCCGGCGGCGCCCACTGCGGCGGCGAGCGCGATGGTCTTGCCGCCGGGCGAGGCGCAGGCGTCCAGGATTCGCTCGCCGCTCCCGCCGCCGGCCATGAGCGCCACGAGCTGCGACGCCTCGTCCTGAACGACAAAGGTCCCATCCCCCGCGATCGGCGTCGCCAGCGGGTTCCCGCTGAGGACGGCAAGACCTTCTGGAGCGAAGCGGGTCGGGATAGTCTGGACGCCGTGCGTGGTGAGGCGGGCCGCGAGAGTATCGCGATCGCCGCGCAGGCGATTGGCTCGGAGCGTCAGCTGCGCCGGCGCGTTGTTGAAGCGCGCCCACGCCTCTGCCGCGTCGAAGCCGTAGCGGTCCAGCCAGCGCGCCGCGAGCCATCGTGGATGAGAGAGCGTCACGCTCAGATATTCAAGGGCGTGCTCGCGCCCGTCCGGCCGCTCGACGCGCGGACGCTCTGGCCTGGGCGGAAAGGGCAGTGTGTCCCCCCGGCGTCCCAGCTCGCGGAGCACGCCGTTGACGAACCCGGCCGCGCTCGCCTTTCCGGCGCGCCGCGCCATGTCCACCGCATCGTTGACCGCTGCCGCTGCGGGCACGCGCTCGAGGTGCAGCATCTGGTAGGCCGCGACGCGGAGAATGTCGAGGACCGGGGGATCGATCGCGTCCGGATCTCGCTTCGCAAGGTGTCCGATCGCGTGATCGAGCGCAGCGCGCCACCGGAACACGCCGAGTGCGATCTCGCCGGCAAGGGCGCGATCGCGGCGATCCTCGAGCGGGCCGCGGGCACGGGCGAGCGCCGTGGCCAGATCGGTCCCCTCGCGCACCGCTGCCACGGCCTGATAGGCCGCCCAGCGGGCGGGACTCATCGGCTTTCGAACCGATCGCCCGGCCGAATTCGATGACCGGCGAGAAAGTGGCGCGCCGCCATCGGCCGTTTACCCTCGGGCTGGATCTCGAGCACGCGCAGTGCGGTCTCTTCACCAGCCGCGACCACCAGATCGTCGCCGTGGGCCTGCACGATGGTTCCGGGTTGCGAGGAGCCGATGGCGGATGACGGGTCGCGCTTCGGATCGGCGCCATCGCTACGGAGGATCACGTAACGACGCCCGCGCAGGAACGAATACGCGTGCGGCCAGGGATGTAGGCCGCGCACGCGGTCGTGAAGCCGCCGGGCCGGTTGACGCCAATCGAGAAGGCCGTCCGCTTTGGTCAGTTTCCCGGCATACGTGACGCGCGCTTCATCCTGCGGATGCTCGACCGCCTCGCCGCGCGCCAGCGCGTCGACGACCGTCATGACCAGGTCCGCGCCCAGGCCCGCCAGAGCGCGCTCCACGTCCGCGCTCGTCTCGTCCGGCCCGATCGCGCGCCGCGTGGCCGCAAAGACCGGCCCGGCATCCAGCTCCCGCACCACTCGCATGATGGAGACGCCGGTCTCGCGCTCGCCGTTGATGACGGCGTGCTGGATCGGCGACGCCCCGCGATACGCCGGCAGGAGCGACGCGTGAATATTGATGAGGCCGAGACGCGGCAAGGCAAGGAGGTCGTCAGGCAGGATCCGGCCGTAGGCCGCCACCACGCCGAGATCGGGAGCCCGCGCGCGGAGCGCGTCGTGGAGTGCCGGATCCTTGATCTTCTCGGGTTGCAGCACCGGCACACCGCGCGCCGCCGCCAGGGCTTTCACGGATCCGCCTGTGACGTGCTGGCCCCGCCCGCGCGCGCGATCCGGTTGGGTCACTACGCTTGCGACCGTGTGCCGGGACTCGAGCAGCCGCTCGAGGGCCGGCACGGCGAACTTCGGCGTGCCGAAGAACACGATCCGCAGCGCAACGCTATCCGCGTTCATCTGCGTGAATCTGCGGCTACCATTTTCCCGAACGCTTCAGCTTCTGAATCCTGCGCACGATCAGGTCGCGCTTGATCCCGCGGAGCCGGTCGAGGAACAGCGTGCCGTCGAGATGATCGATCTCGTGCTGAAAGGCGCGCGCCAGGAGGCCTGTGGCCTCGACGGTCCGCTCGCGCCCCTCGCGGTCGAGCCCACGCACGACGCTGCGCGCCGGACGGACCACGGAGGCGTTGAAGCCGGGGACGCTCAGACAGCCCTCATCCTCGACCTGCATACCCTCCCGCTCGACGAACTCCGGGTTGACCATCACCACCAGCTCGCCCGACGAGCGGCCGGCCGTTACGTCCACGATGAAGATCCGGAGCGGCACGCCAATCTGCGGCGCGGCCAGCCCGATCCCCGGCGCGGCGTACATCGTCTGGACAATGTCGTCGATGACGGTCTGAATCTCGGGCGTGACGGCGGACACGGGCTCGGCGGGCCGGTG
>JBOGJB010000318.1:0-11438 GCA_050745085.1 Vicinamibacterales bacterium | reverse complement strand
ACGGGCATCGGCGCGCGTGGTCTACCGCGTGAAGCGAGGCGATACGCTCTTCGGGATCGCGCGGACCTTCGACACGACCGTCGAGAAGATCAAGACCTGGAACCGGCTGCGGAGCAACCGCATCGCGGCCGGGGATCGCCTGACGATCTTTGCCACCAGCGCGCGCTGAGCGCGTTGCAGTTTTCGCCTGCCCGTTCCCGTAACCCGTTGATGGCACGTTCGGGCTGCGGCGCTGCGCTTCTTGCAGCACCGGAGGCATGCTGTCCTCGCTCCTGACCGCCACGCTGTTCGGCCTCGACGCCTGCCAGGTCCACGTCGAGGTGGACGTGTCGCACGGCCTGCCCCACTTCAAGATGGTCGGTCTACCGGACGCGAGCGTCCGCGAGAGCCGCGATCGGGTCAAGGCGGCGATCCGCAACGCCGGCTTCGGGTTTCCCTCGCAGCGCGTCACCGTGAACCTGGCCCCTGCCGATCTGCGCAAGGCAGGATCCTCGTTCGACCTGCCCATCGCGCTCGGCATCCTCGCCGCCAGCGGCGTCGTGCATCGTCGTTACGTCCCGGAGATCGTGCTGCTCGGGGAGCTGGCGCTCGACGGCGGGATTCATCCGGCGCGCGGAGCGCTGCCGATCGCCGCGGCGGCGCGAAGGGCGGGCCTCGCCGCGATCCTCTTGCCGCGCGCCAACGCGGGGGAAGCGGCGATCGTCGAGGGGCTACGAGTGCTGCCGGTCGAGTCGCTGGTTCAGGCCGTGGCCGCGCTCAACCATCCGGACCGCGCGATCGTGGGATTGGCGCCGCCGGCGCCGCGGGTCGATACGCATGCCGGCGACTTCGCGGACGTCCGCGGCCAGGCGCTCGCGCGGCGCGCGCTCGAAATCGCTGCGGCCGGCGGGCACAACGCGTTGATGGTCGGGTCCCCCGGTACGGGCAAGACGATGATGGCCCGGCGGCTGGCCGGGATCCTTCCCGCGCTTACCCTAGACGAGGCGCTCGAGGTCACGGCGATTCACTCGGTCGCGGGACTGCTGCCGGTGAACGGCGGATTGGTGATCACGAGGCCCTTCCGAGCGCCGCATCACACGGTATCGGATGCGGCACTCGTCGGGGGCGGCGCGATCCCGCGTCCGGGAGAGATCAGCCTCGCCCACCACGGCGTCCTGTTCCTGGACGAGATGCCGGAGTTCGGCCGGCGCGTGCTCGAGGTCCTGCGCCAGCCGCTCGAGGAAGGGTGCGCACGCATCGCGCGCACGGCGCGGACGGCGGTCTTTCCAGCCCGCTTCATGCTGGTGGCCGCGATGAATCCCTGCCCCTGTGGCTTTCTCGGAGATCCGATCCGCGCGTGCCGGTGCACGCCGGCGCAGATCGATCGTTACGCCGGACGGATCTCCGGCCCGCTCCGCGATCGCATCGACCTTGTGGTCCAGGTGGCACCGGTGCCGGCGCGCACGCTCGGTGAGGCGGGGCTTGGTGAGGCGTCAACCGCGATTCGCGACCGCGTGTCGGCGGCGCGCGGCCGGCAGGTGAACGAATTGAACGCGCGCCTGGAGGGGCGCGCGCTGCGCGAGCACGCGCGGCCGGACGCCGCCGGCGCACGTTTGCTCGAGCAGGCAGCCGAACGGTTCGGGCTGAGCGCGCGCGGGCACGACCGCGTGCTTCGCGTCTCGCGGACGATCGCCGACCTGGCCGGCGCGCCGGCGGTCACGCGCGAGCACATCGCCGAAGCGCTTCAGTTCCGGCTCAACTGACAGGCTCGAGTGCAGACTCCTTTCGGCATTCGGCCTTCGGCCCGGTCTCGCTCAGGCCAAATTCCTAAGCTCAGCTGTAAGGACGGCACAAAGTTTCACTTCGAGGAGCCGCCAGGTCTGTGCTAGAGTCCTTGGGCTTCCCCGTCCCCCTGGCTGATGAAGCGCTACACAGTACTGGTCGCCAATCGCGCGTCTGGCATCGTACGCCGATTTACGGTCCCGCTTTGGCCGGCGGTTGGCGTGTGTGCCTTTCTCGCGAGCCTCCCGATTCTGATGGGCCTCGGGGCGCGCTGGAGCGCGTCAGCCGAGATCAACGCCCTGCGCGGCTCCAACGCTTCCCTGCAAATGGAAAACGAGAGCTACCGGGCCGCGACCGGCGAGCTCGCGTCGCAGATCTCGTCGCTGCAGTCGGCAGTGTCCGAGCTGAGCGAGCGCTCCAAGCTTGACCCGGCATCGGCAAAGGCCATCGAGCAGCTGCCTGCGGTGGTGCGGTCGCGTGCGATGGGCGGCGCCCCGGCGCTGGCGATCGGCGCCGCGATGGCTCCGCTCGCCTCTCCGGGTCCCGAGAACACCTTCGGCGTGCTGCGCGATCTGCTCGGGCTGCTCGAGGCGAGACTCGAGAACGTCCGGCTGGGGGTCGAGCGGCGCGAGGCGCTCGCGGCCGCCACGCCCTCGATCTGGCCGGTCACGGGTTGGCTGTCCTCCGCCTACGGCGCGCGGCGCGATCCGTTCACGGGCGCGCCGGACTTTCATGCGGGCCTCGACATAGCAGCGGACAAAGGAGAGGCGGTCAAGGCGACCGCCAACGGCACGGTCGAGTCCGCCGGCTACACCGGCAACTACGGCAACCTCGTCGTCCTCTCGCACGGCTTCGGCATGACGACGCGCTATGGTCATCTGGCCCGCGCCACTGTCTTGCCGGGCCAGCAGGTTCGGCGCGGCGATACCATCGGCTTCGTCGGCTCCACCGGCCGCTCCACGAGGTCGCACCTGCACTACGAGGTGTGGTGGAACAACCGGCTGATCAACCCGCTCCGGCTCCTCTCCTCCCGCCGCTAGGCTCCCGCACCAGGCACGACGCACCAGGCACGGTCCGAGGCACGAGGCACGGCCCGAGACAGGGCGAGACACGAGCCGGAGGCCCGTGCGAGACCGAGGCCCGTGTTAGAATGACCGGATACTCCGGCCCGGTCGGGCCTGCATGCTCAAGACCCTCCTCGTCAAGGTCATCGGCACTCAGAACGAGCGCGACCTGAAGCGCCTGCGGCCGCTCGTCGCGACGATCAACGACCTCGAGCCCCCGATCAAGGCGCTATCCGACGAACAGCTTCGAGCGAAAACGGACGAATTCCGGAAGCGGCTCCGCAGTGCCGGCGACGGCGGCTCCGGGGCGACCATCGACGATTTGCTGCCCGAAGCGTTCGCCGTCGTGCGCGAGGCAGGACGGCGCGTGCTGGACATGCGGCACTTCGACGTCCAGCTCGTCGGCGGTATGGTCCTTCACGCCGGCCGGATCGCCGAGATGAAGACCGGCGAGGGCAAGACGCTCGTGGCCACCCTGCCGGCGTACCTCAACGCGCTCGAAGGCAAGGGAGTTCACGTCGTCACCGTCAACGACTACCTGGCCCGCCGCGACTCGGAATGGATGGGTCGGATCTACCGGTTCCTCGGCATGTCGGTGGGCGTCATCCAGCACGACATGAACGACGAGGAGCGCCAGGCGGCGTACGGCTGCGACATCACCTACGGCACGAACAACGAGTTCGGCTTCGACTACCTGCGCGACAACATGAAGTTCGATCTCTCGAACTACGTGCAGCGCGGGCACCACTTCGGGATCGTGGACGAGGTCGACAGCATCCTCATCGACGAAGCGCGGACGCCGCTGATCATCTCCGGCCCGGCGGAAGAGTCGACGGAGCTCTACTTCGAGGTCGATCGCATCATCCCCCAGCTCAAGAAGGGGGCGGTCACCCGGGGGGACGCCAAGCAGGAAGAGCGCGAGGAGCTGGAGAAAACCGGCGACTACATCGTCGATGAGAAACACAAGACGGCCACGCTCACCGAGAGCGGGATGGTGAAGGCCGAGCGGCTGATGAAGCACCGCCTCGTCCCGGGCAGCGGCGGGCTGTACGACCCGGCCAACATGCCGCTCCTTCACCACGTCAACCAGGCGCTCCGCGCCCACGCGCTGTTCCGCCTCGACGTGGAGTACATGGTCAAGGACGGTCAGGTCGTCATCGTGGACGAGTTCACCGGACGCCTGATGCCGGGACGGCGGTGGAGCGACGGCCTGCACCAGGCGGTCGAGGCGAAGGAGAAGGTCAAGATCGAGCGCGAGAACCAGACGCTCGCGACCATCACCTTCCAGAATTATTTCCGCAAGTACAAGAAACTGTCAGGGATGACCGGAACGGCCGAAACGGAGGCCGTCGAGTTCGCGAAGATCTACAAGCTCGACGTCATCGTCGTCCCGACCAACCGGGAGCTGAGGCGCCTCGAAGAGCCCGACACGGTCTTCCGCACCGAGCGGGAGAAGTACGACGCCATCGTCAACGACAACCTCGAGAAGCAGACGCAGGGACGTCCGGTGCTCGTCGGCACCGTGTCGATCGAGAAGTCCGAGAGGCTCTCGGCGATGCTCAAGCGGCGCGGCATCAAGCACGTCGTCCTCAACGCGAAGTATCACGCGCAGGAGGCGGAGATCGTCGCGCAGGCCGGCCGCAAGGGCGCGGTGACGATCGCGACGAACATGGCCGGCCGCGGCACCGACATCCTGCTCGGCGGCAATCCGGAGTTCATGGCGCGGCAGCAGATGCTCGCCGACCAGCTGGCCGAGCGGCTCCCGAAGGGACAGGAGAAGTTCGTCGACGACGATGAGTACGTCTACTTCTATCACCTCGAGAGCTTTTACCGCGCGCCGCGGCATACCTACCGGGAAACGTTCCTCCAGTTCAAGCGGCAGACCGACCACGAGCACGACGAGGTTGTACGGGCGGGCGGCCTCCACATCATCGGCACCGAACGCCACGAGGCGCGCCGCATCGACAACCAGCTCCGCGGCCGCGCCGGCCGGCAGGGTGACCCCGGTTCCTCCCGGTTCTACCTCTCGCTCGAAGACGACCTCATGCGGATCTTCGGATCGGACCGCATTTCGGGCCTGATGCAGCGGCTCGGGATGGAGGAAGGGGTTCCGATCGAGCACGGCATGGTCACGCGCGCCATCGAACGCGCACAGCGGCAGGTCGAGGCGCAGAACTTCTCGGTCCGCAAGCACCTCCTCGAGTACGACGACGTGATGAACAAGCAGCGCGAGAACGTCTACGGGCTGCGCCGCGAGCTGCTCGAGGGGGAAATCCGGATCGGAGAGGTCAACAGCGACGAGACGGAGGTCGTCGACACCCGCGGGTATCTGATGGCGACGGCGGAGGACCTGCTCGAGGCCACCGTCGAGCAGTATCTGCCGCGCGACGCGCACCCGGAGGACTGGGATCTCGACGCGCTGCGCCAGGCGGTCGCGGAGATCTTCGCGCTGGAGGCCTCCGACTTCACCGGCCTCGACTTCGCGACGATGGAGCGGCCCGAGATTCGCGACGCCATCTGGGAGCGCGCGAAGCAGGGGTACGACGAAAAGGAAAAGCTGCTGCCGTCCGAGGTCCTCCGGCGCATCGAGCGTGACATCATGCTGCAGGTCGCCGATACCCAGTGGAAGGACCACCTCTACAGCCTGGATCACCTGAAGGAAGGCATCGGGCTGCGCGGGTACGGCCAGCGCGATCCCCTCGTCGAGTACAAGAAAGAGAGCTTCTCGCTCTTCACCGCGATGCGCGACCGCGTGGACGAGGAGATGGTGCGTTACCTCTGGCGGCTCCGGCCGATGCCGGCGCAGGAGGAAGGCAGCCTCGGCGTCGGCGTCCGCACGCCCCCGCGGCGCTCCTCGCCCCTGGTGTTCAACGACCCCTCGTCACAGCCGTCGTCCTTCTTCGGGAGTGCGCCGCGCAGCGCGTCGGCGGTCGCCGAGCCGCCGCGGCCCGCGCGGGTCGGCGGCGACGACGCGCAGGTGAAGACGGTGCGGCGTGACGAGCCGAAGGTCGGACGCAACGATCCGTGTCCGTGCGGCAGCGGCAAGAAATACAAGAAGTGTCACGGACTCAATGCCTAATGCCCAATGCCTAATGCCCAAAGGGTCAGGGCGGTGAATGGAAACCAAGACTGAGCTGCTGACCTCCGAACACATCGGTGCGGGCCTCGCGATGGCCCTCACCTTCGACGACGTGCTGCTCGTCCCGCGGCATTCGAGGGTGCTCCCCAGCGAAGTCGACGTCAGCACCCGCCTGACGCGCAACGTCGCCCTCAACGTTCCGCTCGCCAGCGCCGCGATGGATACCGTCACCGAGTCGCGGCTCGCGATCGCGATGGCCCAGCAGGGCGGGATCGGCGTCATCCACAAGAACCTGTCCGTCGAGGAGCAGGCCTCCGAGGTCGATCGCGTCAAGCGGTCCGAAAGCGGCATGATCGTCAACCCGATCACCCTGTCGCCGCGGCACCGCATCCGGGAGGCGCACGAGCTGATGCGGAAATACCGCATCTCGGGCGTGCCGATCACCGAGGACGGCAGCAAGGAAGGACGTCTCGTCGGCATCCTCACCAACCGCGACCTCCGCTTCGAGACCAACGTCGATCGGCCGATCGCCGAGGTCATGACGCGCGAGCCCCTTTACACCGTCCCGGTCGGCACGACGCTGGACGATGCGAGGGAGATCCTGCATCGACACAAGGTCGAGAAGCTGCTGGTGGTGGACCGTGACTACATGCTCAAGGGGCTGATCACGGTCAAAGACATCCAGAAGATGATCAAGTATCCCAACGCGTCGAAGGACGCGCTGGGGCGGCTGCGCGTCGGCGCGGCCGTCGGCGCTGGCGGGGATGCGCCCGCACGCGCAGCGGCGCTGGTCGCCGCGGGCGTCGACATCCTCGTCGTCGACACCGCCCACGGCCACTCGCAGGGCGTGCTCGACATGGTGCGTCGCCTTCGCCGCGAGTATTCCAAGGTCGATCTGATCGCGGGCAACGTCGCGACCGGCGAAGCGACCCGTGCGCTCATCGATCTCGGCGTTGACGGCGTCAAGGTCGGCATCGGGGCCGGGTCGATCTGCACGACGCGCGTCGTCGCCGGCATCGGCGTGCCGATGATCACCGCGGTCGCCGAGTGCGCCCGCGCGGCGCTGCCGCACGGCGTGCCGGTCATCGCCGACGGCGGAATCCGCTACTCCGGGGACATCACGAAGGCAATGGCCGTCGGCGCCAGCTGCGTGATGATCGGGAGCCTCTTTGCGGGGACCGACGAGAGTCCCGGCGAGCTGATTCTCTTCCAGGGGCGGAGCTTCAAGGAGTACCGCGGGATGGGCTCGCTCGCCGCGATGCGCCGCGGCAGCCGAGATCGGTACTTCCAGGACAGAGACGAGTTCGACCTCGAAAGCGGCGAGAACGGCCCGGGCGCGCCCGGCGGCATCGAGAAGCTCGTGCCCGAAGGCATCGAAGGGCGCGTCGCCCACAAGGGCAGCGTCGCCGCGATGATCCATCAGCTCATCGGCGGCCTGCGCGCCGGCATGGGCTACTGCGGCGCGCCGGACATCGAGACGCTGCAGCGCGAGGCGCGCCTCATCCGCGTCACCCAGGCGGGCGTACGCGAAGGCCACGTCCACGACGTCGTCATCACGAAGGAAGCCCCCAACTACAGATCGGAGTAGCGTAGACGTGTAGCGTAGCCCTTCCGCCTTCGTCTGAGGCTCCGGCGGCGGCTTAGTCCTCGGGTGGCGGCGCCTTTGTCACCCGGATCTCCCGGCGCGCGTCCCCGTTGTCGAGGATCAGCACTTCGATTGCGCCGGTGATCGGGCGCGGCAGGCGCTCGGGCCATTCGAGCGCCACGATTCCCTCCTGCGACAGCAGCTCCTCGAGCCCGAGGTCGTCGACCTCTTTCGGCTCCAGCCGGTACAGATCGACGTGATACAGCGTGATGCGTGGGCCGCGGTACTCCTGGATCAGCGTGAAGGTCGGGCTGGTTACGTCGGCGGAATTGGCTCCGAGTCCTTCGGCGAGGCCGCGCACGAACACGGTCTTCCCCGCCCCGAGTGCACCGGACAGCAGGACGACGTCTCCGGGTTGGAGCGTCACTGCGAGGTTTCGCCCGGCGGCGACGGTTTCCGCTTCAGACTCCGTTATCACGAACCTTCCGGTTTCTTCCGCCGTTTGGCGGTCAGCTCGAGCACGGCGTCCCCGAGCCGCATGAGCAGATCGCCCGCGGTCATCGCGACCTCGCCTTCGTCCGCCTCCGCGAGATCGCCGGCGAGACCGTGCAGGTACACGGCCAGGTTGCACGCCGCCTCGGCGTCCAGCAGCTGACCGAACCATGCGGCGATCATGCCGGTCAGGACGTCTCCCGTCCCGCCTGTCGCCATGCCCGGATTGCCGGTCAGATTGATGAAGACGCCGCCGTCCGGGCTGGCGACGACCGTGCGGTGCCCCTTGAGGACGACGTGGACGCGGTGCGCGGTCGCGAACCGGCGCGCGATCTCGAGCCGATCGTTCTGCACGTCCTCGAGGCTCGTGCCCGCGAGCCGCGCCATCTCGCCCGGGTGCGGCGTGATGATGACGTCGACGCCGTCGCGGCCCGTGAGGCGGTCGGGATCCTCCGCGAACGCGTTGAGCGCATCCGCGTCGAGGACGAGCGGAACACCGGCGCGCTCGACCAGCGCCTGCACGAACGCCACGGTACCCGGAGCAGTGCCGAGGCCGGGCCCCGCGGCGATCACGTCCGCGCGCAGCTCGAGCACGCGCTCGAGCGCGGCGAAGTCGACGCCGCCCGACGGCGACTCCTCGAGCGCCTCGGTCATGTACTCCGGGGCCATCGACGCGACGATCGGCTGGCACGAGCGCGCCGTGGCGACCGTGACCAGCCCGGCGCCGGATCGGAGCGCCCCCATCGCCGCCAAGTGCGCCGCGCCGGTCTTCCCCGCCGAGCCCGCGACGACCAGCACGCGGCCGAAGTCCCCCTTGTGCGCGTCGGGCGGCCGCGGGTCCATGACCGCCCGCATCGTCTCGCGGGTCAGTAGCTCGATCCGCGGCCCTTCGAGCTGCTCGATGAGGTCCGACGGAATCCCGATGTCGGCAATGACGAGGTCGCCGGCGCGCCGCTCGGCGGGTGGCAGCACCAGAGGAATCTTCGGCGCGGCGAGCGTCACGGTCAGCGTCGCCTCGATGCTGTCGCCTGGCGGCTCGTGCGAATCGGCCGACAGGCCGCTCGGCAGGTCGACCGCCACGACGGGGATCCCCGCACCGTTGACGTCCGCCACGACCGTCTCGAGCATGCCGGCGATTGGCCCGCGGAAGCCCGTCCCGAAGATGGCGTCCACGATCAGATCGCAACGGGAGATCTCGGAGAAATGCAGCTCCCACGCCTGCGCGTCGGTCACCTCGACGACGGTGAGGCCAAGGCGGCCGAGGATGTCGAGATTGACGCGCGCGTCGCCGCGCACCTCCGCGACGGGCCCGAGCAGGACGACGAGCGGCTCGACGCCGCGCTGCGCGAGCGTGCGCGCGACGACGAACCCGTCGCCGCCGTTGCTGCCGCGGCCACACAGGACGGCCACGCGGCCGGTGAGCGCATCCTCGAACGATGCCTCGATCGCCGCCACGACCTGCCGGCCGGCGTTCTCCATCAGCACGAGCGACGGAATGCCGACGTCTTCGATCGTCCGGCGATCCGCCTCGCGCATCTGCTTCGCGTTGAGCACCCGCATGCGAAAAAGCGAGCGTACCCCGTGTGGTAGGATCGCTGCAACATGCAGGCGATCGTGAATGTGAACGGACGGATCGGCGACGCGCGCGAGCCGCTTCTGCCGGTCTTCGATCACGGCTTTCTGTACGGCGAGGGTGTCTACGAGACGCTGCGCACCTACAATCGCATGCCGTTTCTCTTCGAGCGCCACATGCGGCGGCTACGCGCGTCGGCCGGCATGATCGCCCTGCCCGTCCCGCTCGACGACGGCGAGTTTCTCGCGCGGGTCGACACGACCATGGCGGCGCTCTCAGGATCGGGCGAGGCCTACATCCGCATCCTGCTGACGCGCGGTGTCGGCGACCTCTCGTACGACCCGTCCGCCACGCCCACGCCGTCGATCGTCATTATCGTCAAGCCGTTCGTCGAGCCGCCCGTGCGCACCATCGAGCAGGGAATCACGGTCGCGACGGTCTCGATCCTTCGCAACCACCCGGGCTCGGTGAACCCGCTGATCAAGTCGAACAACCTGCTGAACAACGCGCTGGCGATGCAGGAGGCGCTTCGCAAGGGGGCGGAGGAAGCGGTGATGCGCAACTACCGCGGCGAGATCGCTGAGTGCTCGCAATCGAACCTCTTCGTCGTGCGAGGGGCTGCCGCGCTCACGCCGCCGCTCGATGCCGGCCTGCTGCCCGGAATCACGCGCGAGTTCGTGTTCGAGATCGGCCGCGAGATTGGGGTACCGGTGACGGAAGCGGTGCTGCGGCCGGACGACCTGCTCACCGCGGACGAGGCGTTCGTCACCGGCACGACACGCGAGCTGACGCCCGTCGTCCGCGTGGACGATCACGTCGTCGGGACCGGGAAGCCGGGGCCGATCACCAAGCGGCTGCTCGACAGCTTCCACGCGAGGGCGCTACAACTCAGTCAGCGTAAGTCTCAATTGGCGGGCAAACGCACATGAGGTTGCGGTCGCCGTACGGGTTGTCGATGCGCGCGACCGGCGGCCAGAACTTGTTCGCCCGCACGAACGGCAGCGGGAACGCCGCCTGCTCGCGCGAGTACGGGTGCGTCCACTCGTTGGCCGCGACCTCCGCCGCCGGGTGCGGCGCGTTCTTCAGCACGTTGTCCTTCGGATCCGCTTTCCCGTCCACGACCGTCTGAATCTCGGCGCGGATCGCGACGAGTGCATCGCAGAAGCGATCCAGCTCCGCCTTCGACTCGCTCTCCGTCGGCTCGATCATCATTGTCCCCGGCACGGGGAACGAGACCGTCGGCGCGTGAAAGCCGTAGTCCATCAGTCGCTTGGCGACGTCCTGTTCGTCGATCGCGGCCGGCCCGTGCCTGAACGGCCGCAGATCGAAGATCATCTCGTGCGCCACGCGGCCGTTGTGGTTCGCGAACAACACATCGTAGTGTTTCTCGAGCCGCGCCTTGAGGTAGTTGGCGTTGAGGATCGCGTGCTTCGTCGCGTCGGTCATCCCGTCGGCGCCAAGCATCCGGATGTAGCCGTACGAGATCAAAAGAATGCTCGCGCTGCCCCATGGCGCGGCGGCGACCGCGGGAATCGCGCGCGCGCCACCCGTCTTCACGACGGGATGTCCGGGCAGGTACGGCGCCAGGTGCGATGCCACCGCGATCGGCCCCATCCCGGGCCCTCCCCCGCCGTGCGGGATCGCGAACGTCTTGTGCAGGTTGAGGTGGCAGACGTCGGCGCCGATCGCCGCCGGGCTTGTCAGCCCGACCTGGGCGTTCATGTTGGCGCCGTCCATGTACACCTGGCCGCCGTGCTGGTGAACGATGTCGCAGATTTCCTGGACGCGATCCTCGAAGACCCCGTGCGTGGACGGATAGGTGATCATGAGCGCAGCCAGGCGTTTGCGGTGCTCTTTTGATTTGGCCTTCAGGTCGTCCACGTC
>JBOGJB010000317.1:0-9875 GCA_050745085.1 Vicinamibacterales bacterium | reverse complement strand
GCCGCCGAGTGCGCACACCCCGACACCGAAAGGGCAACAGCGAACGCGACGGCGAGTCTACGGCTGGCCTGTCCTGATGACATCTGCCCCGCGCGGGATGGAGAACTCGAAGACCTTATCGGCCAGACCGGTGTTCTCCTTGACGTTGGCAAAGGTGAACGCGGAACGGCCTCCCTGACGATCGGCCGCAATCAGCATGCGGATCGCGTGGGTCTCCGGATCTGCCACGAGCGTGAGGGTATTGTACTCCCGCTGCTCCTGCCGTGGGGTCAGCTCTATGGCGACCGAGCCGGCCGGCGCCCCCTGCGGCACGAGTGCCGGTTTAGCCGTGAAGTCCCGCGCCAGGTCTCCCTTGCCAGTCAGGAACAGCGCCGCCGTCGTCGCCCGGTCCTCCGCGGGCATCGGGCTGACGATGACCTGACGGTCCGCGGGGACGTACGAATAGATCTGACGTCCGTCGGAGACGAACAGCTTTTCCTCCGGGTTCGTGTACCGCCATCGCATCCGTCCGGGTTTCTTGACCTGAAGCGTTCCGCGCTCCACCACCTGCTTCTTGAGCACTCCCCCGGTGTAGGTGTGCGTGAAATCGGCGGTGAAGTCGCGCACCCGGTCGTAGCGCGCCTGGATCGCGCGCGCGAACGCGGCCGAATCTGGCGCTGCCGGCTGCGCGGCCGTGGCAGACAGAAGGGTCAGCGACACGAAAACGGCAATCAGGGGGACACGCATAGGTACTAAGGTTAGACCGGATTGCGAATGCGTGCGTTAGTTCCGCTTCACGCGAAGCGCCGGCAGCAGCTCAGCCAGAGGGCGGGTGTTCGCGACGCTGGCCGGCTCGATCCATCCGCGCCGCGCCGTGCCCACGCCGAAGAGCATGTAGCGTCCCATCATCGACGCGTGGTGGCAGTCGCTGTCGATCGTCAGCGTGACGCCCGCAGCGACCGCACGCCGGGCCAGCCCGCCGTCGAGGTCGAGATGCGAAGGGGCGCCGTCGATTTCGAGCATCGTGCCGGTTTCCGACGCGAGCTCGAACAGCCGATCGTAGTCGAGCGCATAGCCCTCGCGGCGGCCGACGAGCTGGTTGGCTGGATGCGTCAGGACATTCACGAGCGGATGCGCGGCCGCGGACGCGTATCGCGCCAGCAACGCGTCCGGCGACTGCCCCGCATCGTCGTGCAACGACGCCAGCACGATGTCCAGCCGTTCGAGCGTCGCGTCCGGCAGGTCGAGCGAGCCATCCGGCAGGATGTCCACTTCGACCCCTTTCAGAATCCGCACGCTGGGGTACCGCGCCTGGACCTCGTCGATCTCGTCCATCTGCCGCGACAGCGTTCTCTCGGACAACACCCGCGAGGCGACGGAGGCCGGGGAATGGTCCGTGATCGCGATGTACTCGTACCCGAGCGCGTCGGCCGAGCGGACCACGGTCTCCACGTCGTCGCGGCCGTCGCTGTAGTTGGTGTGGAGGTGCAGATCGCCGCGGATGTCCGCCCGGGTCACCAGGCGCGGAAGGGTCCCCTCAGCGGCGCGGCTCAGCTCGAGACCGCCGGCTCTGATCTCCGGTGGAATGCACGGCAGGCCGAGCGCAGCGTAGACCTCGTCTTCGGTCGCGCCGGAGAGGTTGTCAATGGTTCCCCCCGCGAGCGCGGCCAGGCGCGTCACGTGCGGTGCACTCCCCGTGGCGCGAATCAGCGCCGCGCCAAAACGGGGAGGAGGATGGGCTTCGACGAGGACTGGCTGGCGATCGATCGTGAGATTGCGCGCGGCGCGCAGCAGGGCTGCGGGCTCCTCGGTGCGCGCCAGCGCGATGATCGTGGTCACGACCGGCTCGAAGCGGCGTAGCCCACCGGCCGGGAAGAACGTGGTGCCGGGCGGCGCCTCTCGAGCAAGCAGGGCGACAGCCCGCTCGAAGACGTCCCAGGCGCGGCCTAACGGGAGAGCCATGTTAAATGCCGAATGCCGAATGCCGAAGGCCGAAGGGGACTGCGCTCGTCAACAGTCTGCGACCGTCGCGAGTGCAGACGCTTTCGGCATTCGGCCTTCGGCCTTCGGATCGATGAGCTCATCCCTTGAGGGATCCCGGGGCGGGCGGCGCCAACTGCGGCGCTTCCTTCGTGTCGGTCGGAAGCTTCGCCGTGATCCAGTCTTTGATGCCCCCTTTGAGCGCGGCGGCGCGGTAGCCGCGGCGGACGAGCTCGGCGACGAGCGGCGCGCTCACGATCTCGTCCGGGTCGGAGTCGTAGAGCACGATGTCGCGGTCGTGGGGCAGTGATGTGGGGTCGAAGGCTTTCGGATGGAGACGGATCGCACCGGGAAGCGTCACCGTGCTGTGCTCGTAGGGGTACTTCAGGCGCACGTCGACAATCACCGGCGGCGCGCCGCCGTCGAGCTGCTGCTTCAAGTCTTCTTTGGAGATTCGGGGAACCGCCATGGGGCAGTATTGTAGCCGTATGGCGGGGGCGCGGCGGGGCTGTCGCTAGCGCGCGGCCGGCTGGTGCACGTGGGCGTGGGCGTGAGCCTCGGCCGACCCCGGGCGATTAACGTCCCACCCTTGCGACCGGCGGCCGCAGACGGAGCACCGGAGGTAGATGACCCCCTGCTCGCAGCAGACCCCGTAGTCGTGGCCGGTGAGATAGCAGCTAATCCAGAACCACATGACCTTAATTCCTTGATGTCTTGCTGCCGCTCCATGGCAAGGGGAGTGCCAGCGATCGTGCGGCGGTGACGCAGCGTGAAGAGGCGCGCGAACGTGCGAGATTTCGTGAGAACTTAACTCAGCCGCGTGGCAGATTGCCTATTGGTGCCGGCAGACTAAAGTCAGTTTGCTTACAGATTTGTTGCCGGAGATACCTAATTCATCGAGCAGGAACCAGGTCCTCTCGGGTCGCCGCACGCGCCGCAGGCGCCGGACGCAGGGAAGGTGGAGTCCACTGTCGAGTCGGCCGATCCTCTGGCGTTGACCGCGAAGACGGAGAGCTGCTTGTCGAGCGCCTCGCTCGAGCAGGCCGGGCAAACCACCTTGCGCTCCCCCTGGACGAGGGTCTCGAAGGCGTGGTGGCAGTCCCGGCAGACGTACTCGAAGATGGGCATGGAGTGAGTGTAGCATCCGGAGGCCGGAGGCCGGAGGCCAGGGGTCAGAGGCCAGAGGCCGGAGGCCAGGGGTCACAGGCCAGGAGCGTTGAATGAACCCAAATGATCTCGCGGCGTTGAAGGCTTCGTTCAACGGGCTCACCGACACGTTCCAGCGCCTCGCTGGTTTCAGCGAACCGGTTGCGCGTCTGGAATCAGGCTTCAACGGGGTCAACCCGCAGGAGCTGCACAAGGCCGCCGCCGGGCACGCGATCGCGGCGGCCGCGCTCGCGGGCTTCGTTCGGCAGCTCGTCGCGCGCGAAACGGGTCAGGCACCGGATACTTCACCGTCGATTGGACCGGACAAGGAGAGTGAGGAGCAGAGGTAACCTGCTCACGTTCGAAGGACGAAGGACGAAGGCTAAAGTTGTTGCCGCGCACGACTTGAATCGCGGTTTCTTGCTCAATGTAGCGGTTTCTTGCGGTCGGCCTGGTAACTGCGATCATCGGCCGATAATCCTGAAGCAACGGTCTACACTTCGTATACCCAACGTCGCTACTCAGGACAAGGAGCTGCGATCGGTGTCTGCCCGCGACGACACTCGGATGAGCGCCCGCGTGCTCGTCGTCGACGATGACCGCGGTGTGGCCAGCCTGTTCGAGAGGCTCCTGACCAGGGAGGGGTTCGTTGTGTACGTCGCGCATGACGGTCCGTCGGCGCTTGCCGCCGTCGCCTCCCACGCCCCGGATGTCGTCCTGCTGGACATCCTGATGCCGGAGATGAACGGGTTCGAGATCTACCAGCGTTTGAAGCGGGAATCGGCCACGCGTCTGACGCCTGTTGTCATGGTGACCGCGCTGAGCGACCGCGAGAATCGAATCCGCGGGCTCGAGGCAGGCGCAGACGATTTTCTCACCAAGCCGGTCGACAGCCAGGAGCTGGTGACGCGGGTGCGGTCGCTCGTCAGGCTGAAGCACTACACCGACGATCTGGATTCCGCAGCGTCGATCATCACGATGCTGGCGGTCATGATCGAAGCTCGAGACGGTTTCACCGAGGGGCATTGTCATCGCATGGCGAACTACGCCACGGCGCTCGGGCGGCGGCTCGGGCTCGGGGCGGACGATCTCCGGACCCTCCACCGCGGCGGGTTCCTTCATGACATCGGCATGCTGGCGATAGCCGACTCCGTATTGCGCAAGCCCGGGCCGCTCGACCCCGAGGAGTACGAAATCGTCAAGTCGCACACAGTGGTCGGCGACGGCTTGTGCGGGAATCTCCGATCGCTCCAGGCGGTGAGGCCGATCGTTCGCCATCACCATGAACGCCTGGATGGCTCCGGGTACCCTGACGGCCTGCGGGGCGATGCCGTTCCGCTGCTGGCCGCGATCGTCGGCATCGTCGACGTCTACGACGCCATCACCACTCAGCGGCCGTATCAACCGGCACGGCCGGTCGATCAAGCGATCGACGTCTTAGGGAAGGAAACCGAGCTCGGTTGGCGCCGGCGGGACCTCGTGAGTGAGTTCGTGGCGATCATCGAGGGCGGCCAACTGGACAGATTCAGCGGCGAGGAGGGTGCGTCCGTGCCCTCGCCGTCACTCCGCGACGAATGAATAATGACAATTCGATGTACTGGTATCGGCACGACCGGGTCAGCAAGTCCGAGGATTGGCGCCGCGACGTCTTCGTAGGTGAGTGGTTGGTGGACGGCAGGAGGCTCGAACTCCCGACCTCCGCGTTGCGAACGCGGCGCTCTCCCAACTGAGCTAGCCGCCCACTCGATGAAGGTTGAGACCGCGAGCCGGACACGAACACGACGATTCTCTCGGGCCGCGGAAGTTCCGATCCTACCACGCGTTACAAACCTGCATCAACCCGCCGCGATATACTGCCGCGCCATGAGCGGCAAACGCATTGGAGTTCTGACCGGCGGCGGCGATGCGCCCGGCCTGAACGCCGTCATCCGCGCTGTCGTGAAGACGGCAGCCAACTGCGGGTCCGAGGTGATCGGCCTCGAGGACAGCTTCGACGGCCTGATCGAGCCGGACCGTTCGCGGACGCTGACTCCACGCGACGTCACTGGCATCCTCCGCGTCGGCGGCACCATTCTGGGGACCACCAACCGCGGCAGCCCCTTCGCTTATCCGATTGAGACGCGGGCGGGAGGTACGGTCGACTACTCCGACCGGTGCCTCGAGATGTTCCACAGTCTCCGCCTCGACGCCGTCATCGTCATCGGCGGCGACGGGACGCTCGCCATCGCCCACGAGTTTCAGAAGCGCGGCATGCCCATCGTCGGCGTCCCCAAGACGATCGACAACGACATTGTCGGCACCAACAGCTCGTTCGGCTTCGACACGGCGGTGAGCTTTGCCACTGACGCCATCGACCGGCTGCACACGACCGCCGAGGCGCACCACCGGATCATGGTGGTCGAGGTCATGGGACGTTATGCCAGCTGGATCGCGATCAACGCCGGGATCGCGGGCGGCGCCGACGTCATCCTGATCCCGGAGATCCCCTACAACATCGACAAGGTCGCCGCGCGCATCATGGAGCGCGACCTCTGGGGCGCCAAGTTCAGCATCGTCGTGGTCGCGGAAGGGGCCAGGTCGTTCGAGGGGGAAGTCTCGCTCGTGAAGACGGCCTCGCGCGGACGTCTCGAGCGGCTGGGGGGGATTGGCGCGCGCGTCGCGGAGCTGCTCGAACGCGACACTGGTAAGGAGACCCGCTACGTCGTCCTCGGCCACCTGCAGCGTGGCGGCGCACCGACCAGCTTCGATCGCGTGCTCGCGACACGGCTCGGAAGGAAGGCCGTTGATCTGGTCATGAAGGGTCAATTCGGCTGCATGGTCGCGAACCACCCGCCGGACATGGTCGCCGTCCCGCTCGAAGACGTCGTGGGCAAGACGAAGCAGGTGCCGCTCGATTCGGACCTGATCGAGACGGCGCGATCGTTAGCGATTTCGCTGGGGGACTAGCCCAACGCGGCCGGGTTGACGCTGTGGAGCTCAATCACGTCAGTTCTTAGTGCTTAGTTCTTAGTGCTTAGTATGACTTCGCTCGCGACTCCCTTTGCCGAATGAGTGCTTCTCCCAGCCGTCCTCTGCCCTACGTTCAGCTGGTCGGGGTCCTGTGACCGTCTCCGGGCGAGCGCAAGCAGATTACCGCTCGTCAGCGGAGAGAGTTGAAAGCGCAGACAGACTAGAAGTGGTTTCACAACCCACTCACTCGGCGAACGCGTGTGTGATCACTGACCTGCGGCGCGCATGGGGCTCGACGCCGCGCGGGTCTGCCACGGCTCCGCGGGCCGGAACACGCGGCTCCGCTCGGTACTCTGCTGCTCCGCGGCGGTCCGGGTATTTGCACCTCCCCACTTTCTGAACGGGCGACATCGAGAACGGTCGCGACGCCGGACGCCCCTTTCCTGGCAGACCGCCGCGACGGCCTCGCTCCGCCGCCGTGTTCCCCCTGACGCTCTTCCGGTCCCGCTCCGACAGACCCGCGCGCCGTCGATCCCCACGCGCTGTGGTCCATAGGCTCGGCGGGGCGGGGCGGCGGCCGCCGACCTCACGGTCGCGCCGCCTCGGAGCGCAGCCGGAATGCGCGCAAGCGAGATTCCGCGGCAACTTCCGTCCCCATGATCCGTGACGCGCGGATTAGCACTGACGGTACTGGCCATGTACGGGCCAAGGTCGAACGACCCGATAGTTGCCGCGCGGGCGGAAGGGTAGCGAGCGGCGCGCGCGTTCCCGGCGCGAAGCCGTGCGGGAGGCGGCCACCGCCGCGCCCCGCCGCGCCGGCGGCGGGACAACAGTGAGGCTAGCGCCGATCTCTGAGGTTATGAAACCGGTTCTAAAGCACTAAGCACCAAGCACTTTCAGAGTGCCGTCCACAGCGTGGCGCAGAGGACGGCCACGACAGTCAGCGTGATCGAGGCGAAGAACCAGTTCCGGTCGCGGATCTCTTCGGACAGCGAGACCAGGACGCGCACCAGCGGCGTCGCCATCAGGACGATGAGGCCGGCGTCGAGGAGCGGATGGGGCGCGGCGCGCTCCGGACCCATGGCGCTGCCGACGAGCGTGAGGGTGAGGCCGGCGGCGAGACAGATCGCGCTCAGCGTGACCCCCGCCGCCAACAGCCGGCCGAGCAGCTTGTGCGACTGCTTCATTTGAAGAAGTAGATCAGTGCGACGCCAGCCAGCACCACGGCCATCAGCGCCTTCAACCCTTTCGCGCGGGCGCGGTCGCCGATCCAGAACCCGGCGCGCGACCCGGCCAGAACGCCGAGCACGGCGGCCGCCGCCAGCTCCGGCCTGATGTCCCCCCGCACGTAGTACTTCAGCGCGCCGGCGAGCGCCGTCACCCCTATCATGAACGCGCTCGTCGCCGCCGCCGCGCGCATCGGGACGCCGCACCACGCGTTCAACGCGGGCACCTTCAGGGTGCCGCCGCCGATGCCGAGGAGGATCGACAGCACACCCGCCACGAACGACACGCCGAGGCCGAGCGGGAGCCGGCGCACGCGATAGCTCACGTCGGCCCCGCTCTCCTGCTCGTAGTAGCGCCCTCCCAGCGCGCCGGGATCGACGGTCAAGTCGAGAATCACGTTGCGCCGATCGAGCCGCGTCAGCATGAGGAGCGCGATCGCCGCCGTCACGGCCGCGAACAGCTTCTGCAGCTGTCGATCCGACAGCATCCCGACCGTCAGGCTGCCGACGAACGCGCCGACGACGGTCGCCACCTCCAGGACCATGCCCAGCCGCAGGTTGATCAGCTGACGCCCCGAGCTCCGCGCCGACACCGCGCTGGAGGTCGCGATCACGGTCATCAGGCTGATGCCGGCCGCGGACAGAAACGGCAGGCCGATCGCGAGGTTGAGAAACGGAACGAGAAAGACTCCGCCGCCAATGCCGAGGAGCGCGCCCAGGCTGCCCGCGCCGGCGCCGGCGGCCATCACGATCAGGACCACGGTGGGTGATGCTATGATCCGCATTGTATGCGAGTTATCGCGCGCGAAACGCTGTGCGCGCGCCTCGACGCAGCCGTTCGCGCGGGCGACGCCGACGCGATCACGCAACGGGTGAAGGCGGAGCTGCAGACGGCGCTGCGCGAGGGCCCGCTGCCGCTCGACGAGCACTTCCGCGCGCCGCGCGCCGACACGTACGCGCGGCGGCTCTTCCATCGCGATCCGGCCGGCCGCTACACCGTCGTCGCAATGACGTGGGGGCCCGGTCAGGGGACGGCCCTGCATGACCACGCCGGCATCTGGTGCGTCGAGTGCGTCGTCGACGGGCGGATGGAAGTGGCGCAGTTCGACCTCGTGAGCCACGCAGGGGACGCATATCGCTTCGAGGAGCGCACCCGCGTGACCGCAGGCGTTGGATCGGCCGGCTGCCTGATCCCGCCGTTCGAGTACCACACGCTGTCGAACGCCCGTCCCGACGGCCCGTCCATCACGCTCCACGTGTACGGCGGGGAGATGGATCATTGCCACGTCTTCGAGCCGGCGGGCGACGGCACGTGGGCGCGCCGGCGCCGAGACCTCAAGTACCACGAATAATCCACTGCTGAATGTGGAATTACACACCTTGTCCTTGCACACCGGTACCCTTCTTCGTCAGTATCAGATCGTCGAGCCGCTGGGCGGCGGCAGCCAGGGCGACGTCTATCGCGGGCGAGTATTCGGCGGACCTTCCACGTAAGGCTTCAACACCGCGTAAAGCGTCGACAGGATGGGCGTGGGGACGCCGGCGCGCGCTCCGCGTCGCACGACCGAGCCCTGCAGCGCCTCCACTTCAATCCGCTTCTCCTGTGACAAGTCGATCAACAGGGAGGACCTCGTGGAGGGAGGCAGCGCGTTCATGTAGGGAGCCAGACGCGCGTCGAGATCCACGGGAAGGGCGATTCCCTCGGCGCGCGCGACCCGCTCGACCTCCGAGGCGGCCGCCAGGAACTGCGTGCGGATGAACGGATCGTCGAGGATGGCGCCGGCCGGAAGTCGCATCGCGCCGGTGAACCCCGCAAACGGCGCGAGATAGATGAACTTCTCCCACAACACCGGCCGCGCGTCCTCGACCGCCTCCGCTTTGATGTCGGCGGCCAGCATCGCCTCCTGGAGCGCCTTCACCCGGTCCGTGAGGCCGCGTCCTTCGACAGGCTCAGGACGCCCCGAGCTCGCCGAGGGGCGGGAGCCGAACACCTCTCCGAAGACAATCCGCCGGTGCGTCCCGGTCTGGACGATCCGGCCTGGCGACTCGAGCGCCGTCGCGATGTAGGTCGGCCCGGCGAGGACGCGGTCCTCGCCTACGGCCGCCGCCGTTTCCTCCGGGCTATCGACACCGTTCTGCAGCGTCAGGACTACGGTCGAAGGTCCCAGCATCGGGGGCAGCATCGGCAGGACCGTCGCGTTGTCGTAGGTTTTGACCGCCAGCAGGATGACGTCGGGCGTGCCCGCCTGGCGCGTGTCGTCGGTCGCTTCCGCGCGGACGGTGAAGCTCTCGACCTCGGGCGCGACAATCTCCATCCCGCGCTCGCGGATCGCCGCGAGGTGCGCGCCGCGCGCGATGAACGTCACCCGCTGGCCGGCTCGGGCCAACTTCGCGCCGTAGTACCCGCCGACGGCTCCTGATCCGAGGACGACAAAATGCATGGTCAATGCCCAGTGCCAATTGCTTTCTTCAGTGCTCGCGGGGCCCCACCCCCGCTCGCTCGCGCTCGGCGGCTTCGCGCCTCGCGCGGGCTCAAGGCTGTTCGCTCAGGCTCGGCGCGCTGCGCGGCACCCAGCCCACGTCGGACATTTGAAC
>JBOGJB010000316.1:0-3771 GCA_050745085.1 Vicinamibacterales bacterium | reverse complement strand
CAGGCCCTGGCGAGATGATCGAAGTCACGTCGGACACGACCGTGGCCCGCGTCGGGGAGGAGACCATCCGGCTCTGGCCGGGCGGTGAGCCGGGCGTTTTTCGCGGAGTCTTCCCCGCGCCGGGCATCCCGGGCATGTTGACGGTTGCGGCGGAGCGGGATGGCGCACGGGCGGACGCGACGGCCGCCGTCGATCGCGCCGCCGCGCACCCATGGCCCGATCGCGACGCCGGGCTCGAAGACTTCGCCACCGCGCACGGCGGGAGGTTCGTCACCGCGAACGACCTGGACCCGCTCGTCACCGCGCTGCGACAGGTGGCGGCGCCCCGGCCGGCCGCGCGGACGGTGCGGCCGATGCGACACCCCTGGTGGATCGCGCCGTTCGCCACGCTCCTAGCCGCGGAATGGACGCTGCGCCGGCGTCGTCACCTGCACTAGAATGACGCTGCATGAGTTACTCGCGCGAGGAAGTCAAGGCGATTACCGACAAGATCCTCAACATGGCCAAGGCCGACGCTGTCGAGGTGTCGTTTTCAGGCGGCGAGCGCTCGGCCTGCCGGTACGCGAACTCCAGCATCACCGCCAACCTCATTGAGCACGATCAGGAAGTCGAGATTACGGTCTACTACGGCCAGAAGACGGCGACGACCTCGACCCACCAATTCGACGACGCGTCGCTCAAGACCGCGATCGATCAAGTCCAGGAGCTGGCGAAGCGCAAGCCGGAGAACCCCGAGCTGATGCCACCGGTCAAGCCGCCGCAGGAGTACGTCTCACTCGAGTCCGCCCTGTCGCCGGCCGTGAGCTTTGGCCCCGCCGAACGCGCGCAGATGGTCAAGAAGTCCATCGACATCTGCGAGAAGAAGGGCGTCCTCGGCGCCGGCTATATCCCGAAGATGCACTGGACCACCGCGCTCGCGAACTCCGAGGGCCTCTTCGCATATCATCGCTACGCCAACGCCAGCTTCATCCTCACGTGCCGCACGCCGGACGGGACCGGTTCGGGCTGGTCCGGCACGACGGGCGTCATCGACCCGACGAGGATCGACGCGGCGGCGCTGACCGAGGTCGCGGCGGACAAGGCGCTCAAGTCGCGCAAGCCGCGCGCGCTGGAGCCGGGAAACTACACCGTCATCCTCGAGCCGCGCCCCGCCGCGCGGTTTCTCTCGCTCATGATGGGGATCTTCAACGCGCGCGCAGCCGAGGAAGGCCGCAGCTTCATGAGCGGCGCACAGCGCGGTGAGACGAAGCTCGGCCAGAAGCTGTTCGGCGAGAACGTCACGATCCGCAGCGAGATCGGCCAACCGATCCTGCGCCAGACTCCGATCGGTCCGGACGGCCTCGCGGCGCGCAGCACCACGTGGGTTGAGAAGGGGATCGTGAAGAACCTCTTCTACGACCGGTTCTGGGCGAAGAAGCAGGGAAAAGAACCGACGCCCACCGCTCCGCAGATGAGCCTCGTGATGGAGGGGGGGAGCACGCCCGTCGAGGAGATGATCAAGACGACGAAACGCGGGCTCCTGATTACCTTCTTCTGGTACATCCGCGCCGTCGAGCCGATGACGCTGCTCAACACCGGGATGACGCGCGACGGCCTGTTCCTCATCGAGAACGGCGAGATCGTGGGACCGTCGCAGAACTTCCGCTGGAACGAGTCGCCGGCCGTCGGCTTCAACAACATCACGGCGCTCGGCCCGTCCATACCGATGCACATCGGCGAGGCGTACGACAATCCGGGCACGGCGCTCGTGCCGGCGATGCGGATCGAGGACTTTACAATGACGTCTATCTCTCCGGCGGTCTAGGAGGTCGGAGGCCGGGGACCCCAGGAGCCAGCGGCATGAAACGGCGAGACTTCATACGTACGACGGCGGCGGCCGGCGCGGTCTTCGCGGCGAGCGACCTCGTCGCCGATCTCATCGCGCAGTCGCCGAACAAGCGCGTGCTCGAGTCGCGGTTCAAGGGGCTGTCGGACGTTGCGCTGCGTGAAGCGAAGCGGCTGGGCTGTTCGTACGCCGACGCCCGGTTCACCCGCAACGTGGACGACTCGGTCAGCGTGCGCGACAAGATCGTCGCCGAGGGATTCGGGTTCGGCGGCCGCGGGCGGAGCGAGAGCGCCGGGTTCGGCGTCCGCGTGATCCATGGCGGCGTCTGGGGCTTCTCGAGCAGCCCTATCGTGACGGAGGACGAGGTACGGAAGATCACGCGCACCGCGGTTGACGTCGCGAAGGCCAGCGCGATCGCCAAGCGCGTCGACGTGAAGCTGGTGCCGGTCGCCGCCTATACCGACTACTGGGCCGTGCCGATCAAGCGCGACCCCTTCCAGGTGCCGCTCGACGAGAAGATTGCCCTTCTCATGAAGCTCAACGAGGCGGTGCTGAAGAACAAGGACGTCTTTCGCGTGCAGTCGGCGATGGCGTTCGACTACGAGTGGAAGTATCTCGCGACGTCCGAGGGTTCGTACCTCGAGCAGGAGGTCTGGCGGACGTCGCCCGGCTTCAACGTGATCGCGCGGAAAGGGCGGTCGGTGAAGAGCCGCACCTTCAGCGTACCGCCGCGGACGGGCGGCTACGAGATCGTCGAGGGCTCGAATATGCTCGAAAGCGCCGAGCGCATCGCGGCCGAGGCGGTTGAGCACGCGGGCGCGCCGCCGCTCCAGCCCGGCGTGAAAGATCTCGTCCTTACCCCGGCGCACGCGATGCTCACGATCCACGAGATCATCGCCCACCCGACCGAGCTTGATCGCGTGCTCGGCTACGAGGCGAACTACGCTGGCACGAGCTTCATCAAGCTCGAGGACGTCGGCAAGCTGAAATACGGATCGAAGCTGTTCAACGTCACCGGCGACCGCACGATTGCCGGCGGCATGTGCACGATCGGCTACGACGATGACGGCGTGAAGCCGATGGAGTTCCCGATCGTGCGCGACGGGATCCTCGTCGGGCTGCAGAGCAACCGCGAGACGGCCCACTTCCTCGGCCTCAAGCAGTCGCACGGCTGCACGTTCGCCACCTCGTGGCGCAACTATCCCTTCCTGCGGATGCCCAACGTGCACGTGGACGCCGGCCCGCCGGGATCGCCGACGCCGGAGGAGATTATCGCCGACACGAAGGACGGCATCCTCATCGACGGCCGGGGCAGCTACTCGATCGACCAGCAGCGCTACAACGGCCAGTTCGGCGGCGACGCCTTCTGGGAGATCAAGAACGGCAAGATCACCCGCATGGTGTCCGATGTGACCTACAACGCGATCACGACAGACTTCTGGGCGAATCTCGACGCGGTCTCAGGGAAGGAGTCGTGGCAGATGTTCGGCACGACCGGGGACGCCAAGGGGCAGCCGGTCCAGATCAACCACCCGTCGCACGGGTCGCCGTACCTGCGCATCAAGCGCATCATGGTCGGGACGGCTTACACGTAATGCCGAAGGCCGAATGCCGAATGCCGAAGGCGTCGCCGTCGATAACTACCTGACGCACCTGCGCTCCGTGCGGCGGCTGTCGCCGAACACGGTCGAGAGCTACGGGCGCGACCTGGGAGACCTCGCGGCCTTCGCGGAGCGGAAGAACACAACGGTCGAGGCGCTCGGGCGGAAGGACCTCGAGGCATTCGTCCGATCGCTGATGACCGGCGGCCGGTCGCCCCGATCGGTCGGACGGGCCGTGGCCACGTTGCGCGGCTTCTACCGGTTCCTCACGGCGTCGTGCGTCGTCGCGGCCGATCCGGCCGGCGACCTGCGGGCGCCGCGCGCGTGGCCGGCGCTGCCAAAGGC
>JBOGJB010000315.1:0-4194 GCA_050745085.1 Vicinamibacterales bacterium | reverse complement strand
TCCTCACCGGGTACATCGCGCCGGTAAAGCAAATCGGCGATCTCGCGCGTCCGCGCGGAATCCAGGTCTTCGTGGACGGCGCGCACGCGTTCGCGCACTTCCCCTTCACGCGCGACGACCTCGGGTGCGACTACTACGGCACGAGCCTGCACAAGTGGCTGCTCGCCCCGGTCGGCACCGGCTTCCTGTACGTGCGGCGGGAGAACATCGCGTCGCTCTGGCCGCTCACGCCGGCGGCGGCGTCGAAGGAGAAAGACATCCGCAAGTTCGAAGAGATCGGCACGCACCCGGCGGCGAACCACAACGCGATCGCCGAGGCGTTGACGTTCCACCAGGCGATCGGGATCGATCGGAAGTTCGCGCGGCTGCGCTACTTGCGGGACCGCTGGGCGATGAAGGTCAAGGCTCACCCCCGCGTGCGGCTGCACACTGCGCTCGCGGCCGGCGAGTCGGGGGCGCTCGGCACGGTCGGGATCACGGGCATCCCGACGCCGAAATGGACCGCGCACCTCTGGGACAAATGGCGCATCATCGTCACGCCCATCGTCCATGCGGAGTACGAAGGCGCGCGGGTCACGCCGAACGTCTACACGACGCTGGAGGAGGTCGACACGTTCGCGGCTGCGCTCCTGAAGATCGCCGATCAGGGGCTGCCGCAAACGTCGGCGTGACGTCACACGGATCCGGATTACGCTAGATCCGCGTCAATCGCCGTAATCCGTGGCTTAAACCGATCGTGCAGTCACGCCGGACGCGTGAAGTCGTGTGAGCCAGGGTCCGCGGCGGTACAGCTCAGTTGCTGATTCGCTTCCCTTCGGTGTCGTACACCTCGAGCGTCCCGTAGCCCTTGAGGATGTCCGCGATCTTCGCGTCGCCGACGGCGACCACCTGCAGCCGTGACGGGTCGAGGTACTTCTTTGCGGCCTCCTGGACCTGCGCCTGCGTGACGGCGGCGATCCGCTCGGGATACCTGTCCCAGTAATCCGCCGGGAGCTTGTAGCGCCAGCGGGTGATGTGGTTGTTCAACACCGCCTGCGGCGATTCGAGCGACAGCGCGAAAGCGGCGACCATCGACCGCTTGGCGTCCCGGAATTCTTTGTCCGGCACCACCTCGTCGCGAAGGCGCGTGACCTCGCCGATGAGGTCCTTCAGCGCGGGCGCCGTCACCTCGTTGCGCACGTCGGTGTAGGCGTACCAGTCGCCTTTGTACCGGCCCGCGGTGAGGCCGCTGTAGGCAGCGTACGTGTAGCCCTTGTCCTCGCGCAGGAGGATGAACAGCCGCCCGGTCGGCCCGCCGCCGACCACCTTATTCATCACCTGCAGGACGTCGTAGTCCGGGCTGATCCGGTCGATGCCCGGCGCGCCGACGACGAAACTCGTCTGGACGGAGCTGGGACGCGCGACGAGGTGCACCTTCGGCGCCGACGGGAACTGCGGATCGGCCACGGCGGGGGCGGACACGCCCTGCTTCTTCCACGCCGCGAGCTTTGCCTCCGTCACTTTGCGGGCCTGCGCGAACGAGATGTCTCCCGCGATCGCCAGCACGGCGTAGTCCGGCGCGTACCGCGCTTTGTGAAACTCAACGAGCTGCGCGCGGGTCACCGCATCGAGCGCCTGCGACGTCGGCGACTGGCGCGCGGCCGGATGAGCGCCGTAGAGGACACGCGAAATCATCTCGTTGGCCAGAAACCCGGGGTTCGAGCGCTGCTGAACGAGCTGCGCGCGCGTGCGTTGCTTGTAGCGCCCCAGCTCGTCTTCCGGGAACGACGGGTCGAGCAGGAGGTCGCCCGCGAGATCCATGAGCTGGTCGAAGTGCTCGGTGAGGCTCGAACCGCCGATCGATGCTTCGGTCGAGGACATGGACGCCGACACTCCGAGGGTTGCGCCGAGTGTTTCGAGCTGCTCGGAGATCTGCAGTGAGGTGCGGGATGCCGTGCCCTCGCGCATCACCGCGGCTGTGAACGACGCGAGGCCGGGCAGCTCGGCCGGGTCGTAATACCCGCCCGCGCCCGGGATCAGGAGCTGGAACGTGATCTGCGGCACACGGCGATCTTCCAGCACCATCAGGTGCAGGCCGCTTGCGAGGTCCCCTTCCTGCGGCCGCGGCAGCTTGACCTGCAGGACCGAGTCCGACACGGGCGCCTTCCCCTTGGCCACGATCCCTTTGGTCGTCTGGCCCGGAGGCACCGCGGCGGGCGGCGCCTGCGCCAGGAGCCCGATCGGCGTGAGCGTGCCGGCGGCGACGAGTAGCGCGCGCGTGAAGATGCAGGCTCTCATTTGCGCCCTCCCTGCCCTGTTTCACCCGCCCGGGCCGGCGCTTTCGGGTTCGTGATCACGACCGTCCGGTTCTGCGGCGTGAGGTACTTCGCGGCGACGCGCTGCACGTCGGCCGCGGTAACGGCGGCGATGCGCCCCGCGCGCGTGTTGACCCGTCCCGGGTCGTTGTAGAAGACCGCGTACTGGGAGAGCAGGTTGGCGCGCGCGAGCGAGCTGCCGAGGCTGCCCACGAAGCTGCGCCGCGCGGAGTTGCGCGCCTTGGTGATCTCCCAGTCGGCGATCGGTCCGGACTTGACCTTCTCGATCTCGTCGTAGACCAGCGGTTCGACGTCGGCCGCCGACTTGCCGGGCAGGATCATCGCGTTGACCCGGAACAACCCCGGCCCCCGGTTCTCGGCCGATCCGGCGAAGGCACTCGACGCAAGCTGTTTCTGCCGCACGATCTGCTCGTAGAGCCGCGAGCTGCGCCCGGAGCCCAGCACCGTCCCGAGCACGTTCAACGCATCGCTGTCGGCCGAATCTCCCGGCGGGATCTTGAAGACGATGTCGAGGCGCGGCACGCGCGCCAGGGCGTCGTCGAGCGTGAGCCGGCGCTCGGCGGTCTGCGGCGGCTCGGTCATGTCGACGGGCGTGGGCGCCGGCTGGGACGGGATCGACTCGAAGTACTTGCGCACCTTCGCGAGACAGTCGGCCGTCTTGACGTCTCCGACGATCGCGATCACGGCGTTATTCGGCGCGTAGTACGTCTTGAAGAAGCTCGCGACGTCCTCCACCGAGGCGGCGTTGAGATCGTCCATCGAGCCGATGACGGAGTGTTCGTAGTGCGGATTGTCATACGCCAGCTCGTCGATCGCCTCGAACGTCCGGCCGTACGGCTGGTTGTCGAGCCCCTGACGGCGCTCTTCCTGGACGGCGTTCCGCTGGTTGTCGAGGCTCTCCTTCGTAATCGCCAGCGACCGCATCCGGTCCGCTTCGAGGAAGAGACCCAGATCGAGCTGATTGGACGGGAGCGTCTCGTAGTACAGCGTGCGGTCCTTGTTCGTCGTGCCGTTCATCCCGCCGCCGTTGTTGAGGACCAGCAGGAAGTGCTCGCCGGCGCCGACGTTCTCCGAGCCCTTGAACATCATGTGCTCGAAGAGATGCGCGAAGCCGGTCCGCCCTTTGCGCTCATCGCGCGACCCGACGCTGTAGTTGACCGAGATCGAAAAGACCGGCGCCGCGTGATCTTCCGAGATGATCACGCGCAGGCCGTTCTTCAGCTTGGTGTCGGTAAACGCGACCGTCGGCGTCCCGGCCGCGCGGGGCACCGAGAGACAGGCCACCAGGACGAGGGCTGTGGAGCCCATCCGACGCGGGAATGCTTGCATGGACCTCCTCACAGAACCGCTCATTATAGACGTGGAGAAGGGCCGAAAGGACGGGGGCTACAGCCCGGCTGCGGCGGAGACGCGCATGGCGTCGGGCACTCCGACCACTACCGTCGCGGTCGGCTGTCCTTCGCGGGCGGTGGCGTACACGTAGTCGACGTTGACGCCGGCGGAGGCGAGCATCCGCGCGACCGTCGCGAACGCGCCGGGATCGTTGCCGACCTGGACGACCAGCGCGGCCCGCTCCGACACCTCGTACTGGCGCTCGACGAGGACGCCCCGCGCGTGGACCGGATTGTCGACGATGAGCCGAAGGGTGCCGTTCGATTCAAGCGAGAGCGCAATCAGATTGACCCGCTCGGCCGACAGCAGATCGCACACCCGCGCGAGCGCCCCGGGGGAGTTCTGCAGGCGCAGGGCGAGTTCAGATCTGATCATGGACTGTTATACGAGCCGCGAGCCCTGGAACGGATACTCCTTGACGCGCCGGTTCAGCACGTCGTCGATGCAGCTACGGTGGTCAAGCTCGAGGCAGGCGTGATCCGAGAGG
>JBOGJB010000314.1:0-1805 GCA_050745085.1 Vicinamibacterales bacterium | reverse complement strand
GACGCGGGCAGCGCGTCGAGCTCCGGCCAGGGGCGCGCGTGCGCGACCCGGTAGAGCGCGTTGAGCCGCGAGGCCGCGTAGCGGGCGAGCCGATCGACCGCCTCCTCGGTCACGCGCGATCGATCGTGATCGAAGCGCGCGGCGATCGACGCGCGGCGATAGTTCAGGCCCCAGAGCGCCAGGAACAGCAGGTACACGACAGCCGCGATCGCCGCCGCGTCGAGGGCCAGACCGGCGAGCGCGCCGGCGCGTTGCCCACGCAGCGCGGCGAGCCGCCTGGAGCGCCAGCGTCCGACGCCGTGCGCCACGAAGACGGCGACGAGCGCGACGGCTCCCACTTCGAAAAGCGAGATCGGCACGTAGTTGGTCAGCGTCGTGAGGCGGCGTTGCAGGCCGACATAGAAGGACGTCGAATACGCGCGCTCCACCCAGGCGGGGGACGTCGGAACGAACGCGGCGATCGCGGCAGCGGCGATGACGAGGACGCGCGTCATCCGCGGTCATCTCCCGTGATCAGCCGGATCGCCCGCTGATACGTGACGTACGCCCAGGCCCACTGGACGAAGACGACGATCCGGTTGCGGAAGCCGGTCAGCTTCAGGATGTGCACGAACAACCACGCCAACCAGGCGATCCAGCCGGTCAGCCGGAACCGCCCGAAGTCGGCCACCGCCGCCGCGCGCCCGATCGTCGCCATGTCGCCGGGGTTGTGGTAGCGGAAGGGTGTCCTCTCGCCCCGGATTGCCCGCGCGACGTGCGCGCCTTCCTGGATCGCGACGGCCGCGACACCGGGCAGCAGCCGGCCGTCCTGCGTCACCGATGCGAGGTCGCCGATGACAAACACCTCGGGGTGACCCGGAATCGAGAGGTCCGGCTCCACGAGCACGCGCCCCACGCGATCGACCGGCGCACCCAGCGCGCCGCCGATGGGAGCGGCCGCCACGCCGGCCGCCCACAGCACGGTGCCGGCCGGCAGGCGCTCGCTGCCAATGTGCACGGCCTCGTCGTCCACCTTGGTGACTGCCGCGCCGGTCCGGACCTCGACGCCCAGCTTCTCGAGCGCGCGTCGCGCGAAGGCGCGGAGGGGCGGCAGAAACGCCGGGAGGACGTCAGGCCCTCCTTCGACCAGGACGATCCGCGCGGCGTCGGGATGGATGCTGCGGAATTCGCGTGAGAGCGCGTGGCGCGACAGCTCCGCCAGCGCCCCGGCCAGCTCGACGCCGGTCGCTCCGCCACCGATGACGACGAAGGTCAGCAGGCGCCGGCGGCGGTCGGAATCCGGCTCCAGTTCGGCGCGTTCAAATGCGAGGAGCACCCGCCGCCGGATCGTCAGGGCGTCGTCGAGCGTCTTGAGCCCGGGCGCGCGCTCCCGCCATTCGTCGTGGCCGAAGTACGCGTGCGCGGCCCCGGCCGCGAGGATCAGGGAGTCGTACTCGAGGGTGGTGGAACCGCCCTTCAGGGTCGTCGTGTCATAGGCGAGCAGGACCGTGCGCCGCGCGACGTCCACCTCCCGCGCCTCGGCCAGCAGGACACGAACGTTGGCCTGACGCCGCAGAATCCACCGGATCGGCGAGGCGATCTCGCCCGGCGACAGCGCCGCGGTCGCGACCTGATACAACAGCGGCTGAAACAGGTGATGGTTGCGGCGATCGACGAGCGTGACCTCAACCGGCGCGCGCGCGAGCGCGCGCGCCGCCGCCATGCCGCCGAAACCGCCGCCGATGATGACGACATGCGTCTGCTCCGTCACTGGCTTCGAGCATACCCGACCCTTTCGGCATTCGGCATTCGGCATTCGGCATTGT
>JBOGJB010000313.1:0-3430 GCA_050745085.1 Vicinamibacterales bacterium | reverse complement strand
AACATCATCTGGTCGAGCTGCTACGGCAACAAGCTGACGCGCTACAACCACGATACGCGTGTCGCCCGCTCGGTCAGTCCGTGGATGATCTCGCTCGACTCCGCGCCGACCGACGTGAAGTACCGCTGCCATTGGACGCCGCCGATCGCGGTCGACCCGTTCGATCACAACACCGTGTACTACGGCTGTCAGGTGATCTTCCGTACGTCGAGCGGCGGGCAGTCGTGGGACGTTATCAGCCCGGATCTGTCCACGCAGGATCCGTCGAGGATCGTCTCCTCCGGCGGCGTCGTCGGCGACAACCTCGGCCAGTTCTACGGCGAGGTGGTGTACGCCATCGCGCCGTCGCCGATCCAGAAGGGGCTGCTCTGGGCCGGCACCAACGACGGCAAGATCTGGTACACGAACGACGCGGGGAAGAGCTGGAACGATGTGTCGAAGAACGTCAGCGGCATGCCGGCATGGGGCACGATCGCGAAGATCGAGCCGTCGCACTTCGACCCGGCCGTCGCGTACGTGGTTGTGGACTACCACATCATGGACAACCGCGACCCGTTCATCTACAGAACGTCGGATTTCGGCCGGACGTGGACGAAGATCAGCGACGGCTTGCCGCAGGGCCACCCGCTCGCGTACGCGATCTCGCTGGCCGAGAACCCGAACCGGAAGGGCATGCTGTTCGCCGGTACGGGCAACGGGTTCTTCTATTCGCTGGACGAAGGGAAGCGGTGGACGAGATACCAGGAAGGGCTGCCGGCTGCGCCGGTCACTTGGATCGTCGTCCAGAAGGACCACCACGACGTCGTGGTCTCGACGTACGGCCGCGGGCTCTACATCATGCCCGACATCACGACGCTCGAGCAGATCGATCGCGTCGACACGACGGCCGATGCGTTCCTGTACGAGCCGCGTCCGGGTTTCCGGTTCGCGCGCAACGGCCGTGCGGATTTCCTCTATACGGTGAAGGCCGATGGGCCGGTGCAGTTTGCGATCATCGATCCGCTGGGGCACCCGTTCCGCGCGCTCGAGACGAAGGGGCGCGCGGGGCTGAACCGCGCGCGGTGGGACTTGCGAGGTGACGCTCCGCGGCAGGCCGAGCTGCGGACGCTCCCGCCCGACAATCCGTTCATCTGGGACGAGCCGCGCTTCAAGGGGCGCGAGACCAGGCCGATCGTCCACTGGGGTATTCAGCAGGCGCAGCGCGCGGGTCCTCTGGCTGTGCCGGGCACCTACACCCTGCGCATGACCGCGAACGGAAGGACCGTCACCCGTACGCTCGAGGTTCTGAAGGATCCGTCGATTCGCGCGTCCGCCGACGATCTCTCGGCGTCGACCGCGCTGCAGGCACGCATCCGCGATGACATGAACGAAACCGTGGATATCGTCAATCGTGTCGAGGTGATGCGAAGGCAGATCGAAGACCTGCTGAAGACACACAAGGGCAAGGCGGACGTCGAAAAGCCGCTGCGCGCGCTCGACGGCAAGATGATGGACGTCGAGCTGCAGATGCTGTCGAAGTCCGATCTGCACAGCGACGACAAGTGGTACGTCGAAGCCTACAAGATCTATCTGAACCTGATCTGGCTCAACGGCGCCGTCGGCACCGGCGCCGGCGACGAGGCAGGCGGCGCGGACCATCGCCCGACCGACGCGCAGGTCAAGGTGCTGGAGATGCTGGAGCAGCAGCTCGCGAAGGCGAAAACGGACTTTACCCAGCTGGTCGATCGGGAGGTGCCGGCGTTCAACCGCGCGATGGCGCGGAAGGGTATTTCCATCAGCTCGGGGACGACGACGACGAGTCAGCCGTAATCAATGCTGAATGCTGAATGCTGAATGTCGAATGGCTCGATAGACCCCGCGACGACGATCGGCGGGGTTCACCTGGCGATATCGGACCTCGATCGATCAATCGCGTTTTACACGGATCGCCTCGGGTTCCGCGTCCACCGGCGTGACGGCGACGCCGCGTATCTCGGGGCCGGAGGGCCCGATCTCCTCGTTCTCATCCGGACGCCGGCCGCGCCGCGCGTGCGAGGCACGACCGGCCTCTACCACTTCGCGATCCTCGTGCCGTCCCGCGGCGATCTGGCGCGGTCGCTGCGGCGGCTCGCCGAGACCGACACGGTCATGCAGGGGTTCGCGGACCACGGCGTGAGCGAGGCGCTGTATCTCGCCGACCCGGATGGGAACGGCATCGAGATCTACCGCGACCGCCCGCGTACCGAGTGGCCGGTCGAGAACGGGCGGCTGCGAATGACCGCCGATCCGCTCGATCTGGACGATCTGCTGGCCGCTGCTCCTCCGTCGAGCGAGTCGGTCCACGCGCTGGCCGCAGCCACCGTGATCGGGCACGTGCATCTGCACGTCTCGAACCTCGCCGAGGCCGAGGCGTTCTACGTCGGCCTGCTCGGATTCGATCTGATGCAGCGGTACGGTCCGAGCGCGCTGTTCGTCTCGGCCGGGGGATACCACCATCACATCGGCCTCAACACCTGGGCCGGCGTCGGCGCGCCGCCGCCGCCGCCGGGCGCGATCGGCCTTCGGCACTTCGTCGTGCGATGCCCTGACGTCGGCGCGCGGGAACGCGTCGCGGCACGCGTCCGGGCCGCGGGACTTCCGATCGTCCCCCACGACGACGGGCTGCTCCTGCGCGATCCCGCGCGCAACGCGATCCTTCTGAGCTGACGTCATGTCCAGACTGAACATCTCGAGCGGGCGGCCATGGGAGGCGATCGTGGGCTACTCCCGCGCCGTCCGCGTGGGCCGCCACGTCCACGTGTCGGGGACGACGGCGACCGACGAAGCGGGGAAGATCGTCGGCGTCGGAGATCCGTACGCGCAGACGCGCCGCACGCTCGACAACATCGAGTGGGCGCTCCAGCAGGCGGGCGCCACGCTGGCGGACGTGGTCCGGACCCGCATCTACGTGACCGACATCTCGCAGTGGGAGGAGATCGGCCGGGCGCACGGCGAGGTGTTCGGCGAGATCCGCCCGGCGACCGCCCTGGTCGAAGTCAGCCGCCTGATCGATGCCGACATGCTGGTCGAGATCGAAGCGGAGGCGTACGTCACGTCGTCTTGAGTAGGCCACCCACACCACGGATTCCGATCACGAACCACGGATTCAACGGATCACGAAATCACGGATCACGAAACCACGGATTACGCGGATTTCACGGATACGGCGTGATCTAATCCGTATGCCGTCACGCCGAGCGGCCCGGCAATGCCGGGCCGTCGCCGGGTGGAAAGCACCCCGCCGAGGAGCGTGCGGCGGCTTTCTTGACACCACACTTGCCCGCTTCTCGGCGGGGTGCTTTCCCCCGGGCAGCCGCGCTACGCGCGGCCTCGGCGTGACGGCCAGCGAAATCCGTGGCTTCTTTCCCCGAGCGTGTCACGCGCAGTCACGTGAAGTCACAGGTAGAATGCC
>JBOGJB010000312.1:0-2187 GCA_050745085.1 Vicinamibacterales bacterium | reverse complement strand
ATCCTAGTCGAATTCAGAATCCAGAATCCAGAATCCAGAAGGACTTTACTGCGGCGCGGCGCGGCCGGCGTCCGGCTTCGCGGCCGGTTCCGGTTGCGCCGCCGCGAGGAGCGTCTTCGACAGCTCGCTCCGAGCGGCGTCGCGGGCGAGCGTGAAGGTGTCGCGGTACGACTCGGGAATCGGCGCGCCGGGCGGCAGGCGCTTGTGCTCGGCGAGCGGATTGACGAAAGCACCGTTCTTGCGCAGCCGGTAGTCGAGGTGCGGACCGGTCGCGGTGCCGGTCGCGCCGACGCGGCCGATGAGCTGACCCTGCTCGACGCGCGCGCCGGCGCGGATGCCCCTCGCGAAGGACGAGAGATGCAGGTAGTAGCTCTCGTATCCGCGCGCGTGGCGGATACGCACCATCCGCCCGGACCCGCCGCTCGAGCCGGCTGATACGACCGCGCCGCTCGCGACCGCGACGACCGGCGCGCCGTGCGGCGCGCCGTAGTCCACGCCGAGGTGCGGGCGATAGCCGCCATGCACCGGATGCCGCCGCCGGTACGAAAAGCGCGACGTCACGCGGGGCTCGAAGCGCAGCGGCGACGCAAGGATGAACCGCTTCAGCGACCGTCCCTGCGCGTCGTAATAGCCCGCCTTGCCGTCCACCGTGAACCGGTAGGCCTGCAGGTCGCGATTCTCGTTGACGAGCTGCGCGGACAGGATCTGGCCGTAGCCGGCGAACGTCCCCTCGCGATACACCTTCTCGAACAGGAGCTCGAAGCGATCGTCCGGCTGCAGATCGCTCTCGAAATCCACCTCGCCGGCGAAGATCTCGGCGAGCGCGATCGCGAGCTGGATGTTCTCGCCCGTCGCGTCGAACGCGGCCACGAGCGACGGGTGCTGGCGGTCGATCACCCCGCGCGCAGCGGCCACTTCCGTCCGTTTCTCGTACGGCACGACCGCGACGTCGAGCTCCGCGGGGATCCGGCGGTCGCGGCTCACGATGCGCAGAAACCGGTCGGCGTCGATTTCGTACTCGAAGACACGGAGCAGCCCGTCCAGCGTCCGGACGAGACGGTAGGAATGGTTCGCGCGCAGATCGCGCGGGTCAAACGAGCCGCGCGCCGCCTCGACAATCGCGACCACGAGATCGTCGCGGAGCGCGTGACTGCGCAGCAGCCGGTCGAGCGTCGCGCGCCGCGGCACCCGCGTTTCGATGGTCTCGGTGTCGATCGCCAGGTGGATGTCCGCTCGCGGCGGCGTGAGCGGGACGGGGGCCTGCCGGCATCCGGCGAGGCACAGCACAAAGGCCGCCGGAACCAGCAAGCCCGCTCGCTGCATCAGGTTACGGGCAGTGTAGCACGCCTCGGTGCCGGGGACTATTCCTTGCGAGCGACCGCGATCTGGATCCGCTTGCGGAACTTCACCGGGACACCATTGACCGTCGCGGGCTGGTAGCGCCACTCGCGCGCAGCTGCCATGACGAGCGAGTCGTACATCGGATGGACCGAGAGACGAACGGAGGCCTCCTGCACACGTCCCTGCTCATTGACGACAACTTCGACTATGCCCCGCTCGCGCGCCCGGGCGAGGACCGGCGCGGGGACCTTGGGCATGTCCTGCCGCAGCACGACTGGCTGGATGACGTTCGGATCCTCCGCCACGTAGATCCGCGCGGGAGTCGGGCGGGCCGGCTCCGGCGCCCTCACCGGCTCGGCCGGCTTCGGCGCCTCCGGAGGTTTCGCCAGCGTCGCCGCCAGCTCGAGGAAGCCGGCGGCGATCGTCCGCAGGTCCTTCAACTGCCCCTGCATGTCGGGATCGTCGATGAGCGCCACGGCTTCGCGGAAGAGGTCCGCCGCTTCCGGATAGTCCTTGCGGTCCCACGTCACCTTCGCCGCCTGATACCGCTCGTTCGCGATCTGCGGCAACATGCGCCGGCGGACGTCGGTGTACGCGTTGCGGACGCGCGGCGAGGCATCCCCCTCGCCCGGCACGAAGAACGGATCGGTGCGGACGACGGCGGCGATGGCGGCGTCCGCCTCACCGTTTCGTCCCAGCGCGAGCAGGCACAGCGATCGGTACTGCTCGATCGCGCGGCGGTCGAGCGTCGTCGTCACCGTCGATTCGCGGAGACCGTCGAGCGTGGCCAGGGCCTCGTCGTAGCGCGCCGAGGCATAGAGCTCGCGCGCCGATGCGAGCGGATCC
>JBOGJB010000311.1:0-2085 GCA_050745085.1 Vicinamibacterales bacterium | reverse complement strand
CGGCTGCCGCTCTCGCGCGGCAGCCGCGTCGTGCCCGGGATCGGCCGCGGGCTGCCGGCGCCGACGCTCGCGTCGCGCGTGGAGCAGGCGGTCGCGGTCATGACGTTCTCGAACATCACACGTGAGGCCTCGGACGACTGGATCGGGACCGGCATCGCCGAAACGGTGACCGCGGACCTGAAGAAGATCCAGGGACTGTCCGTCATCGGCCGCGCCCGTGTGTTCGAGGCGCTGAAGAACCTGTCGAGCGGCGACCTGGCCATCCTCGACGACCGGCTGGCGATCGACGTCGGCCGGCGGCTCGGCGCCACGTGGGTCGTCGCCGGCGGCTACCAGCGGCTCGGCGACATGGTGCGCATCACGGCGCAGTTCATGGACGTCGGGACCGGCACCCTCGTCCGGACCGTCAAGGTGGACGGCAAGATCGGCGAGATCTTCGACCTGCAGGATCGCATCGTCTACGAGCTGAGCCAGAACCTGAACCTGACGCTCGGCATCGGCGAGATCGAAGGCATCGGCCGGGACGAGACGCCGTCGATGGAGGCCTACGAGGCGTACTCGCGCGGCGTGATGAACCTCCGCATGGCCGGCCGCGAGTCGCTCGACCGGGCCATCGCGTTCTTCGAGCGTGCTTTGACGCACGATCCGAACTACGCCTCCGCGTACGCCGGACTCGGCGCGGCCTACGATCTCAAGGGGTCGTTCCTCACGCTGCCGGATCTGATCGAGAAAGCGATCGAGTCTCTCCGCAAGGCGATCGAGCTGAATCCGAAGCTCGCGAACGCGTATTCCTGGCTCGGATCAGCGCTGGGGGACCTCAATCGCTTCGACGAGGCGATCGCATCGTTCCAGGAGGCGCTCCGGCTCGAGCCCGACGACGACGGGGCGCGGTCCGGGTTGGCGAGACTGTACTGGATCGGTCTTGGCAGGATTGACGAGGCGGTGACCGAGTTCGAGCGCGTCATCGACCTGAATCCTGAATCCGGCTATTCGTATCTGCAGCTCGCGTTCCTGTACGCGTTGCGCGGCCGGTACGCCGACGCCGAGAAGGTCTCGCGACAGGCGGTCGATCTCCAGGAGCGGTACATGTCCGGGAGCGAGGGGTTGCAGGTGGTCGGCGCGCATACCCGCCTCGGCTACGTCCTGTACCTGCAGGGCCGCTACGACGAGGCGATACGGGAGTACGAACGCGAGCTGGCGTTCGTGTCCTCGAGCGACCACGCGCTTCGCGAGCGCGCGACGATCGAGGTCACCCAGAAGCTTGGCGCCGCCTGGCAGCGGAAAGGGAGCAGCGCCGACGCCGAGCGCTATTTCGACCTGACGTTGAAGGGATTCAAGAGCCGCGTGGCGAAAGGCGCCGACGATCCGTTCACGCGATACTACATGGCCTGTCTCTACGCATTGCGCGGCGACGCCGACAAGGCGCTCGACAGCCTCGAGCGATCGTTCAAGGCGCTCGGTCCGATCAACCGCGTGCGCGCGCCCATCGATCCGGACCTCGAGAGCCTGCGCGACAATCCGCGGTTTCAGGCGCTCCTGACCGCAGCATAATCGTCCGGCCGTGTCTGACTCCTACGACGTCATCATCGTCGGAGGCGGGCCGGCGGGGCTGAGCGCCGCGCTCGTCCTCGCTCGCGCCTGCCGCCGCGTGCTCATCTGCGACGGCGGCCACCCCCGCAACGCCGCCGCGCAGGCGCTGCACGGGTTCCTGACCCGCGACGGCGTCCCGCCGCTGGAGCTGCGCCGCCTCGCGCGCGAGGACCTGGCGCGCTACGACACCGTCGAGCTTCGCGACGTCGACGTTCGCGAGGCGTCGTGCGAGCCCTCCGGCTTCAGCGTGACGCTGGCGGGCGGGGAGGTGTGCCGATCGCGCAAGCTGATGCTCGCCACCGGCGTGCTCGATCATCTTCCCGAGATCGACGGCATCCGCGAGCTGTACGGGCGCAGCGTGTTTCACTGCCCGTACTGCGACGGCTGGGAGCTGCGCGGCCAGCCGATCGCGATCTACGGGACAGGCGACAAAGGCTGCGGGCTGTCGCTCGAGCTGACGGGCTGGTCGCGCGATCTGGTGCTCGTAACCGACGG
>JBOGJB010000310.1:0-3108 GCA_050745085.1 Vicinamibacterales bacterium | reverse complement strand
GACGGCATCCGCGCTTGAAAGTTACTCGGTCATCTTGCCCGCGAAGGAGGCCTCGCCCAGGAGAGCTTCCGCCCACGAGCAGTAGATCTGCACCTTCGCCACGTCGGGCACGTACGACGGCAGGGTGATGCTCTTGTTGAACTTGTCCCCCTTGATGGTAAGTTTCTGCAGCAGGTAGACGCGCCCCTTCGAATCGATCACCTGCCAGTGCGGATCAGGCGTGTCGGGCACCTTGAAGTCGTCCGACAACGTCAGGGTGCGCGTGCTGCCCGTCTGCGAGTACGTGACCGTGCCGCCGTTTACCTTCGCGCCGGAGAACAGCGTGCTGGTGTGGCTCTGCGCCGCGACGCCGATCGCCGAGATCGCGACGACGGCCAGCGCGGCGCACAACCCGAGAATCCTCTTGAGTTCCATGTGTCTGCTCCTTGCGTAGTTAGATTCCGGCGGCGGCCGATTCATCGCGGCCTGATTGCCGCGCGCGGCTGCCGCGCTCTTCCGGATTAGATGACCGCGCGGCCGCCGGGTGTCGGCGCGTGCAAGGTGAGTCCTCGACACGTCTTGCCGGCCCCGACATCCAACGACCGAGGCACACACATGACGCCAACCCGGATTCTTGTGCTCGGTGGAGGGTTTGGCGGGATCCACGCGGCGCTCCACCTGGAAAAGACGTTCGGCGCGGACGCGGGCGTCGAGATCACGCTCGTCAGCCGCGACAATTTCTTTCTCTTCACGCCGATGCTTCACGAGGTCGCCGCGAGCGACCTCGACATCACCCACATCGTGAGCCCGATCCGCACGCTCCTCCGGCGGACGACCGTGTTCGTCGGGGATGTCGAGTCGGTCGATCTGAGGCGCCGCCAGGTTGTGGTCGCGCACGGATTCGATCGCCACAGCCACGGGCTGGAGTACGACCAGCTGGTCGTGGCGCTCGGATCGATCACCAACTTCTACGGCCTGCCCGGACTCGAGCAGCGCGCGCTCACGATGAAGACGCTCGGCGACGCGATCCATCTGCGGAATCGCGTCATCGCGACCCTTGAAGAAGGAGATACCGAGTGCGCGGCCGGCGATCGAGACCGGCTGCTGACCTTCGTCGTGGCAGGCGGCGGATTCGCCGGCGTTGAGACCCTTGCCGGCGTGAACGACTTCGTCCGGGAGGCGTTGAAGTTCTATCCGCGGTTGAGTCCCGAGCGAATCCGGATGGTGCTCGTGCACTCGGGCCCGGTGATTCTGCCGGAGCTCGGCGAGAAGCTCGGGGCGTACGCGCAGCGAAAGCTGGCGGCCCGGGGCGTCGAGATCATCACCAACGCGAAGGTCGCCGGGGTCGACGAGCTCGGCGTCACGCTCGGCGACGGCCGACGCATTCCGAGTCAGCTCGTGGTGTGGACCGCCGGCACCTCGCCGCATCCGCTCATCCACGACCTGCCGTGCGGTCTGGACCGTGGTCGAATCGTTGTCGACGAGACTCTATCGGTTCCAGGATGGCCGGGCGTGTGGGCGCTGGGCGACTGCGCGGTCGTTCCGGATCGGCGGACGGGCAAGCCGTATCCCCCAACCGCCCAGCACGCGCTGCGCGAAGCAAAGACGCTGGCTCGGAACATCGCCGGCGTGATGCGCGGGCGGGCGCCGGTCGCGTTCGACTTCAGGACGATCGGCCAGCTCGCGGCGATCGGCCGTCGAACCGGTGTCGCGCGGATCTTCGGGCTCAACTTCTCAGGATTCCCGGCCTGGTGGCTCTGGCGGACGATCTATCTGAGCAAGCTGCCCCGCCTCGAGAAGAAGATCCGCGTGGCGATCGACTGGACGCTGGACCTGATATTCTCCAAGGACTTCGTGCAGTTCCTGACGGTCCGTGCGCCAGTCATGTCGATGCATATACCCGATGCCGCACACTCGGAAGGCGATGAAGCGCATATGGCGACGGCTCCCATCGAGGCGGGCCGGTGACGGTGCCTGGAAGCGCGCTCGACCTGGCGCTCGGCCGGTTCGCAGCGGAGCTCGAATGGTACGCGAGCGCGCTACGCGAGCCCGCCTGAGGGGCGTTCCGTACTGAGACCGGTGACCCAACCGGCGAGCGCTGTTACCATGTGCAAGTCCTCGGTCGGAAGACGCGTGAGGTCGGCGTCGCGCGGGTCAGCCACGACTCCGCGGGCCGGAACACGCGGCTCCGCTCGATACTCTGCCGCACCGCGGCGGTCCGGGTATTTGGACGTCCCCACTTTCTGAACGGGCGGCACCGAGAACCGTCGGGACGCCGGACGCCCCTTTCCCGGCAGACCGCCGCGACGAACTCGCTCCACCGCCGTGTTGCGCCTTCGCTCCTCCGGCCCCGCTCCGACAGACCCGCGCGATGCCGATCCTCACGCGCTTCCCCCGCGGCGCGGCGTGGCAGCTGCCGCCGACCTCACGGTCGCGCCGCTGCAGAGCGCTGCCGGAACGCGCGCAAGCGAGACTCTCGCGGCAACTTCGGTCCCCGTGATCCGTGACGCACGGACCAGCAGTGGCGGTACTGGCCATGTACGGCCAGGTTCGAACCAGCCGATAGTTGCCGCGCGGGCGTGAGGGTACCGAGCGGCGCGCGCGTTCCCGGCGCGAAGCCGTGCGGGAGGCGGAGCTGCGACGCCGCGCCAGCGGTCGCAGGATGTCACACGCCCACTGAATCGGCCAGGCTTCGAAGCGGCCTTCGCTGAGAGACCGGGCAGCGATCGGGCTGGGGTGCCGGGTGTCGAAGCCAGACACGTTCGGCTCGCGGTGGCATCGAAAGGGGGGAGAGGAGCTCCCACGTGCCGTCTGCCTGGAAATCCCACTGGCCGGAATACCTGATCGAAGCCTTCGCGCTCGGCGCCTTCCTGGTCTCGGCTGCGGTGTTCACCGTGATCATCGAGCACCCAGCGTCGCCGGTCCGCGAAGGCCTGGGGAATCCCGTATTCCGGCGCGCGGTCATGGGGGGCGCGATGGGCCTGACCGCGGCGGCGCTGATCTACTCCCCCTGGGGCCGGCGGTCCGGCGCCCACATGAACCCGGCCGTGACGCTCGCGTTCCTGCGTCTCGGACGTGTCGCTCCGGCGGACGCCGCCGCGTATGTCGGCGCCCAGTTCGCCGGGGCGA
>JBOGJB010000309.1:0-11178 GCA_050745085.1 Vicinamibacterales bacterium | reverse complement strand
CTCGTCGGCCGCAGCCTGCTCCGTCTGACACACGTGAATCCCGGATTCACGCCGGATCGACTCCTGACGTTCAACGTTCAGGTTGTCACCTTCCCCGGCGACGCGGCGCGCGCCGAAGCGGTGCGTGCGGTCCTCGCGCGTCTGCGGGAGCTGCCGGGTGTCCAGGCGGTCGGGGGCGCCACCGGCCTGCCGCTGGTCACACCCCAGCGCGCGATCCGGATCGAAGCGCAGGGCGTGACGTTCGCCGACCCTCTGCACGCTCACTTTATTGCGGCGACTCCCGGCTACTTCGCGGCTCTCGGCGCGCCGCCTCTCGCGGGGCGGGAGTTCACCCACGACGATCGTCGGGCGGGAGCGCCGGTCGTGGCCGTCAACACCGCGCTCGCACGGCGTCTCTTCGGCACCGGCAACCCCATCGGCCGCCGAATCCGGCTGGTCGATCCGTCTCAATCCGATGAATGGCGCACGGTCGTCGGCGTCGTCGAAGGGATCCGGTATCGGGACCTTGCCGAGCCGGCCGTCGAGGCCGTCTACACGCCGTTCGCACAGACGCCGTTCCTGTGGAGCTACATGATGCTGCGAGCGACGGGCGAACCGCTGGCGCTCGTGCGCTCGGTCCGCGCCGCGGTCGAGGACGTGCGTCCGGGGCTCGTCGCTTCCGGGTTCGCGTCGATGGACGAACTGCTGGCGCACTCCTCGGCCCAGGCGCGTCGGAATTTCCTGTTGATTGGATCGTTCGCCGTGCTGGGGCTGGCGCTCACGCTGAGCGGCATTTACGGCGTGGTCGGTTACACCGTGGTTCAGCGTACCCGGGAGATTGGCGTTCGGGTCGCGCTGGGCGCGACGGGACGCCAGGTCGTGCGTCTGGTGGTCGGCCAGGCGCTCGCCCTCGGGCTCGCGGGTGTCGCGGCGGGACTCATCGCCGCGTCGCTCCTCACCAGCCTGCTTCGCGATCTGTTCTTCGAGGTCTCGCCGACCGATCCGTTTGCTTTCGCCGTGGTCGGCGCCCTTCTCGTGCTCGCGACGATCGCCGCGAGCGCGATTCCGGCGCGCCGGGCCACGCGCATCGATCCCGTGAGCGCGCTCCGCAGTGAATGACGCCGGAGCCACGGAGACCAGGGAGACCACGGAGGAAAGATCACGGAGACACGGAGATTACGGAGAAAGCCTCAAGAATTCTCCGTGTTCTCCGTGTCTCCGTGTTTAGCCCTCTCCGTGTGCTCCCTTGCCTCCGTGAACCTGCGAGAGCTCTCTCGTAGGCAGTGAACGCGGTCGATCGGATACGATGGGCGCTGCCGGAGACCCTGTTGCATCCTGATCTGGCGGAGGCGATCGCGTTCCACGAGTCCGTCCTTGCGGAAGGGCGCAAGGCTCTCGTCGGATACGAGACCCCGAAGACCCTGGCGAACGTCGTCCTGCTGTCTGAGATCCCCACGACGTACGACAAAAAGGAGCAGCGGCAGGTCAACGCCGGCAACCTACTGCTGCGCGGTGTGCCCGGCGTCGGCAAGACGTTCTTCGGCGTGATCCTGGCGGCCATCAGCAACGCAAAGTTCGCGCGGCTGCAGGGCCGCGCGGATCTGCAGCCGACCGAGGTCGTCGGCTTTCAGATGATCAACCCGGCGACCGGCGAGCTGGTCACCGAGTTCGGGCCGCTCGCCGAAGCGGAAGTCATCCTCCTCGATGAAATAAACCGCATCCCGCTGAAATCGCAGAGCGCGTTTCTCGAGGGGCTTCAGGATCGCACCGTCACGGTCGGCAAGACGACATACGAGCTGCCGGCCTTCAGCTTCGCCATCGCGACGATGAACCCCGTCGAGCTCGGGCAGGGCACGTTCCCGCTGTCGGAAGCGGCGACGGATCGGTTCGCGATCATGGTGAATATCGGGTACCTGCCGGCGGAGGACGAGCGGAAGCTGGCCAGCTTCGACTTCAAGCGGGTCAGGCTCACGGCGCTGATGGCCAAGGAACGCATCGTCCAGCTCCGTGCCGCGATCACCGAGCACGTCTTCCTGCACGATCACCTCGGCGACTACATCCAGCGGCTCGTCGCCGCGACCCGGCCGTACAACGCCGACATCGACTGGCGGGTGCACTCGCCGTCGGAGCTGGTCGAGCGCGGCGTGGACCTCGGCGCCTCGCCGCGCGCCATCATCGTCTGGAGCAGGCTCGCGAAGGTCTGGGCGCTCGTCGTCCGGCGCCGCGACGTCGTCTATCCGGAGGACGTCCAGGACCTGGCGCCGTACGTGCTCGGCCATCGCATCTGGCTCGGCCCGCACGCCGCCAGTCACGGCCTGACGACGGACGCCGTGATCAAGGACGTCCTCGAGCGGACGCCGATTCCATGACCGACCCCTCGACTCCGCTCGGGGTAGGCCCCTCGACTTCGCTCGGGGCAGGCGACCCGCTCGTCAGCCTTTCGGACGTCACCGAGATCGAGCTGCGCATCCTGAGGCGGATGCGGGAGTTCACGATCGGCGAGCACTCGAGCCGCTTTCACGGGTCTGGCTTCGACTTCGTCGGGCTGCGCGACTGGCAGGGGGGCGATCGGTTCGAGTCGATCGATTGGCCGCAGTCGACCCTCACGAACTTCAGTCCGCTCATCGTCCGCGAGTTCGAGCAGCCGACGACGTCCAGCGTCGTCATCGTGGCCGACGCGTCGCTCTCGACGCGGTGTGGTGTGAACGGCCTGCCGATCGCCGCCGTCGTTGCGCGGGCGATCGCGACGCTCGGGATGTCGGCCGTGTTTTTTCAGGATTCCGTCGGGCTGATCACCTTCGACAACAGGTTGCGCCGCCTGCAGGGCCTCAGGCCGCGCATCGGCAAGAACCAGGTGATCCACTGTCTCGACGCCTACCAGTTCGGCCACGGCCTGCAGGAGATTCGACAGACGATCGGCCTGAGCGGCACCATCGCCGGCTTCATGCGAAAGACCTCGATGGTGCCGGTCGTGTCCGACTTTCTGTTCGACGATGCGGACGAAGTCTTGCGGGAACTGGCTCGGCTGAACACGACGCACGATGTGGTCGTCGCGCTCGTGGATGCGGCATTCGCCTTCGACCTTCCGGCAGTCCCGGCGGGCTGGGTCGAGGCGTTCGACGTCGAGACGGGCCTGACGCGAACGATGTCGCGCGCGGAGCTGCGCCGCATGGGCGCTGGAGTGCGGCACTGGCAAGACGAGGTCGCGCGTCTGGCGGCAGAGGTCGACCTCGACGTGCTCCGCCTGAGCTCTGACCCGACCGAATTCGATCTGGCGCTCGTGGAGTTCGTCGCAGAGAGACGCCTGCGCAGGAAAGTCACCGCATGATTCGCGCGTTGAGACCCGCGGCCCTGGCCGGTGCCGTACTGCTCGCGGCGGCTGCCCTGCCGGCGCACACGGAGAACGTCGAGGCCGATCCCATGACCTGCTGGTGGCGGACCGGCGCGGGCGGCGTCCGGATCGGCGAGCTGTTCCCGGTCGTGCTCACCTGCTCGCTCGTCGAGACCGAAGCGGTGCGCGCGATCACGGATGAGTCGCGGCTGGAGCCGTCGGTACTGCAGCTCCCCCCATTCGACGTCGTCGGCGGCAGTCGCGCGAAGGACGTCGTCACCGGCGGGCGGCGGTTTCTTCAGTATCAGTACAGCCTGCGGATCATCGCGGAGAACGCCTTCGGACGTGACGTCAGCCTGCCGCCGCTTCAGCTGACCTACCGTATCGAGAATCGCCTCGCGTCCGGAGGATCGAACGTGTCCGAGTCGGTGCAGGGGCGCGATCTCGCGTATGCCCTTCCGTCTTTGTCCGTTCGGGTGCTCTCGCTCGTGCCGGACGACGCGACCGACATTCGCGAGGCGCCGATCACGACCTTCGACGAGATCGCCGACCGGGCGTTTCGCGGGACCGTGCTTCGGGTCTCGGCCGGCATCGCGTTCGTGGCCGGCGGGCTCGTTGCGGCGATGGCGTTCCTCGCGCTGGCGCGGAGACGGCGGGCCGCGTCGGCGGCGCCCGGCCGCGTCCTGCCCGACGCGGTGATTCTCGAGAGCGTCCGTCGTGAGCTGGCCGCAGTCAAGGAAGAGAGCCGGTCCGGGTGGACGGCGCCCCTGACCGGCCGTGCGCTGGCCGCGCTGAGAATCGCGGCCGCGTACGCGTCGGGACGGCCCGTGACTCAGACGCTGGCAGAAGCGGAGGCCGGCGCCGCAGAGGGACAGTTGGTGGTGAATGGACGGATGCGCGGCGTCGCGTTGATCTCCGGAAGCGAGACGCCGGAAGGAATGGCGCGGGAAGGCGCGGTCGACGCGAAGCTGCGCGAAGGGCTCGCGCGGTTTACCGCCGCGCGCTACGGGCGCGACGGGCGATTCGATGCCTCGCGGCTCGACGAGTCGCTCGACGACAGCCTTCAGATCGTGGAGCGGCTGGCCGAGAGCCGCAAGCCCGGCCTGCGAGATCGATTGTGGATGCGCTGAAAGATCTGAAGTTCGCGGAGTGGGACGCTGCCAGGCTGTTGGTCATCTTGATTGTGGGTCTGGCGCTGGCGGCGCTCCTGGCGCGCTTGGCGTTCCGCGCTCGAAAGCGATCCAGCGGCCTCGCGTTGCCGGCGCTGCTCGATTGGGCCCGCCCGTCTTCATCTTCGTCTTCGTCTTCATCTGGGGCGTCGTTCGTCCGGCACGGCGCGCTCGTCCTGGCCCTCCTCGGGCTTCCCTTCTTCGTCCTCGCGTTCGCCGATCCCCATACCGTGTTCACGCGTCGCGAGACGTCGTACCCGGGCCGCCGCATCAGCCTGATGATCGACGCGTCGTCCAGCATGCTGTCGCCGCTCCCGTCGACACGCCTGGCAAAGGGAGCGCCGAACGACGCGGCGTTCTTCACTACTGTCGGTGCCGCGAGGCACTTCGTCGAGCTCCGCATGCGCGGGAAGTACCGCGATCTCATGTCGCTCATCGAGTTTGGAGACGATGCGTACGTCATCACGCCGTTTACGAGCGACTACGAGAACATCCTGCTGAGCATCTCGCTCATCGGGGACTGGACCGAGCTGATGGCGTTCCCGGATCAGGGCACCGTCATCGCGCGCGCGATCGATCAGAGCGTGGGGCTCTTCAAGGCATTCGACTTCCTGGAGGCCTCGGGCAATCTGATGGTGATCTTCACCGACGGGATGGATGCCGAGGTCCTGCAAGACGGTCGGAGCGGGTTCGACGTCCTGCGGGAGGCGGCGGCGACGAAGATCCCCGTGTACTTCATCCGCGTCGGCCGCGGCAGCGACGATGCCCGCCTGTCGGATGCCATGTGGCAGTCGGCGGTCGCGCGGACAGGGGGGCGCTTTTACTCGGCGGCGGACGAGTCGACGATTATCCGCGCCGTTCGGGAGATCGACGAAGCCGCGGCGGGACGGATCGCGATTAAGGAGTACAGCACTCAGAGGCCGGCGTTCCCACCCTTTGCGATGGCTGCGGGCGCTCTCTGGACACTGGCCCTCGCGCTGCGCTTCACGGTCCCCTGGTTTCAGAGGTTCCCATGAGAACGCCGATTGGACAGCTCGTCATGATCGTCGTGCTCCTTGTCGCGGGCGCCCTGCTTTGGTTCGCCGGCACCCGCGAGGCACGTCGTGCGCAGGCCGGGCGATCGCTGGCGACGTTGCAGTACGCGCGAGCCGCGGAGGAGCACGATGAGGTCCGCGCATCTGCCGGTTATTGGCTCGGGGAGTACGATGCCGCCGGGCGCGGCGGCGATCCGTTTCTCGCTGCGAACGCCGCCTATCGCGCCGCGGTTCGACACGGCGGCGACTGGCGGGCTCTGATCGGACGGCTCGACGGCGCGGTCGCGCAGTACGCCGACGTGCTGCGCGCGAGCCCCGGTCATCCTGACGCCGCGTACAACTACGAGTTCGCGATCCGGTACCGGGCGGCGATTGCGGCCGGGCAGCGGAACGTGCCCGCCGAGGAGGACCGCGCGGACGTCACGGTGCACGGCCTGGCAGGAGCGCCGCCCGAGGGGAGCGACGTGAAGAGGTTCAAGATGATCGTCCCCATGCGCCCCGAGGAGCGGCGCGAGGCGGAGGAAGCCGGAAAGAGCGGCCGGCGAATCCGCAAAGGATGACGCCGATCAGGTTCGCCGATCCCGTGTGGCTGCCGGTGCTCGCGGCGCCGGGGGCGCTGCTGGTGCTGTGGATCTGGCAGGTGTGGACGCGACAGGCCGCGGTGCGCGCGTTCAGACGCGTGCGCCTCGTGCCGACCCGCGAGCACGTGTCACCGACCGGCGACCTGCTGTTCTGGCTGTGCCTCCTCGCCGCGCTGGCGTCCACGATGCTCGCGCTCGCGCGGCCGGTCGCGGTGACGTCGGTCGTGCGCACCGGCGGCGTCGACCTCGTCATCCTGCAGGACGGCTCTGCCTCGATGCGCGTGCGGGATGTTCGTGACGATCGCTGGCAGCGGTCGATGCGCTTTTTACGCACGCTGGGCGAGTCGCTGCGCTGGGACGAGGATCGCATCGCGCTCGCGCTCTTCGCGACGACCGCAACGCCCCAGATTCGTCTGACGCGCGACCCCAACACCTTCTTCTTCTTTCTCGACCACCTGGACACCGAGCCGCCGTTCCGCCTCCAGGACGATGGAACCTGGGACACGAACATCGAGCGGGGAATCCACTGGGGGCTGCGGCTGATCGCTAAGGACGAGGAGATTCGGGGACCCTCGAAGAACGGCCGGGCGTTCCTGCTGCTGTCTGACGGTCAGGCCTGGAGCGGAAAGGTCGAGCGGTCGATCGAGCGGGCGCGCGCGCGCAGTATCCCGCTGTACGTCATCGGTGTCGGCACGACAGCCGGCGGGATCATCCCTGAGCCGCAGCGCGCGGCGAACAGGCCGTCTCTCTCGTCGGTCCTCGACCGCGCCTCGCTGTCGGCCGTGGCAACGGCAGGCGGCGGGCGCTACTTCGAGCTCGATCGCGAGCCGGACGCGGCGATCGCGACCGCGGTCATCACCGCGACCCGCGCCCGCGCGCCGTCGGGCGGCATCGTGGAGGGAACCACGGATCTCTACTGGCGCTTCCTCGTCGCGGCCGCTGCAAGTCTGCTCCTCGGCATCCTGCTGCAGACTGATCGCGCCGCGCTTGCCCTGCAGCTCGGCGCGGCCGCCGCCACGCTCGCCTTGCTCGCCGCGATCCTGTGATTCACGACTGCGCGACCTCCTGCCTCCTACCTCCTGCCTCCTACCTCCTGAGACGTCGGCGTCTTTGCCGGCGGCGCCGGCTTCGCGTTCGGATCGACCGGCGCGATCTTCTCGCGCTGGAATGCCGCGTTCATCCGCTGCAGCTCGGTCTTGAGCGTCGCGTGTATCTTCCGGAGCTGCGCGTCGAGCTCGGCCGACAGCTCCTTGAACACCTCATAGCTCTGGTCCGTCGGCTTGCTGTCGGAGGCCTCGATCACGCCCGACAGCGCCGCGATCTTGTTGTTCAGGCGGATCGGGTAGTTGAGCGGATCCTGACCGCTGCGGTTCCTGACCTGGTAAACGTCTTCTTCGACCGAGGTCAGTGGTTTCATCAGGCCGTCCGCGATTGCCTGGATCTCCGCGCGGCGCCGCTCGGGCACCTTCGCCATCCGCTCGTTCACCTGCTCGCGGATCGATCGGATCTGGATCACCGCCTGGTTCGCTTCGGTGACCTTGTCGCGCACCTGCGTCGAGAGCTTGTACTGCTCGCGCAGGTCCGCTTCGGTGATGCCCCTGGCCGTCAGCCGCGGATCGAGCCCGACCCTGAAGCTCCGGCTCGCGGTCTCGCCCAGCGCCCTGATGCGCACGCTGTACTGTCCGGGGGGCGACGAGGGGCCGCGCTGGGGCTGGGCCGCCCACATGATCATGCCCGGGAAGACGACCGCGCCATCCTGGCGCAGGTCCCACGTGAAGCGGTTCATCCCCTTCTTCACGCCGACGCGGGGCGGAGGGCCGCCGCCGAACGGACCGCCGCCGCCGCCGCCCTGCTGCGGCTCGGGATCCTTCGGCGTACCGGTGAACGACCGCAGCACCTTCCCCTGCGGGTCCATGACGTCGACCTTCACCTCGTCTGCGTCACGGCCCAGGTAGTAGTCGAAGGCGACGTTGTCGTCGAATCCGCGCAGCGGGTTGACCGGCTCGAAGACGTGCAGCGCGCTCGTCGTGATCTTGGAGTCCGCCTGCCGCAGCAACCCGATGTCGTCGAGGACGTAGAAGCCGCGGCCGTGCGTGCCGATGACCAGATCCCGGTCCTCGACGACGACGCCGTGCACCGGGGTGACCGGGAGATTCAGCCGCAGCGACTGCCAGCTCGCGCCGTCGTTGAACGAGACGTAGATGCCGCTCTCAGTGCCGACGTAGAGCAGCCCGCGGCGCTTCGGATCCTCGCGGATGGCCCGTGGAAAATCGCTGTCGGGGATACCTGTGACGATCTTCGTCCATGTCTTCCCGAAGTCGGCGGTCTTGAAGATGTACGGCCTCCGATCGTCGCGCTGATACCGGTTGCCCGCGAGGTAGGCGACGCCGTTCTGGTGGGGCGACGCTTCAATCAGGCTGATGCGCGTGAACTCCGGCATGTCCGGCGGGTTGACCTTCTGCCAGCTCTTGCCGGCGTCTCGCGTCACGTGGACGACCCCGTCGTCGGAGCCGGTCCAGATCGTGCTCAGCTCCTGGCGCGACGGCGCGATCGTGAAGATCGTCGCGTAGGTCTCGACGCCGGTTTGATCCTTCGTAATCGGGCCGCCTGAGGCCTGCATCGTCGCCGGATCGTGGCGCGTCAGATCCGGGCTGATCTTCTCCCACCTCTGGCCGCCGTTCGTCGTCCTGAACAGATGCTGCGACGAGGCGTAGAGCACCTTCGGATCGAGCGGCGAGTACACGATCGGGAACGTCCACTGGAAGCGCTCTTTGATGTCGATCGAGGAGTGCCCCATCGGGTTGTTCGGATAGATCGTCACGACCCGGCGCTGATCCGCCGAGCGGTCGAGCCGCGTGAGCAGGCCGCCGTAGCTGCCGGCGAAGAAGACGTTCTCGTCGTTCGGATCGGCGGCGATGTAGCCGCTCTCGCCGCCGCCCGGCGAGTAGAAGATCGGCGGCAGGCTGCCCTCGCCCGCGCCCGGGTTCGTCTCGCTCGAGATGCAGGCGGTGCTGTTGTCCTGCTGCGCGCCGCAGACGTGATACGGCACGTGCTTCGTCGTGAAGACGTTGTAGAACTGGCCGGTCGCGTAGCCCTGACCCGACCAGGTCCGCCCGCCGTTGACCGAGACGTTGCCGCCGCCGTCGTTCCCCTGCACCATCCGCTGGTTATCGTTCGGCGCGATCCAGAGGTCGTGGTTGTCGCCGTGCGGAGGGCGGATCTGTGTCGGGAACGTCTTGCCGCCGTCGTCGCTTCGCCAGAACTGGACGTTGAGGACGTAGACGCGGTCCTTCGCCGTCGGATCCGCGATGATGTGGGTGTAGTAGAACGCGCGCTGCCGCAGCTTGCGGTCGTTGTCCGCCGCCTTCCACGTGGCGCCCGCGTCGTCGGAGACGAAGACGCCACCGTTGTCGTTCTCGATGATGGCGTAGACGCGGGTGCTGTCGGCGCCCGAGACGGAGACGCCGCTCTTGCCCCACAATCCTCTCGGCAGACCCGGGTTCCTGCTGATGTCGGTCCACGTGGATCCGCCATCGGTCGACTTGTGGAGGCCGCTGCCGGGACCGCCGCTCTCCATCGAATGGGGCGTGCGATAGATCTCCCAGAGCGCGGCGTACATCACGTCCGGGTTCTTGGGATCCAGCGAGATGTCGATCGCGCCGGTCTTGCTGTCCCGGAAGAGCACGTTCTCCCAGGTCTTGCCGCCGTCCTTCGTCCGGAACACGCCACGCTCGTCGTTTGCGCCGTACGCGTGGCCGAGCACCGCCGCGAAGGCGATGTCCGGGTTCGTCGGATGGACGCGAATCTTGCTGACCGTCTCGGTCGCGTGCAGACCGACGTGCTGCCACGTCTTTCCTCCGTCGGTCGTCTTGTAGATGCCGTCGCCCTGAATAATGTTGCCGCGGAAGCACGACTCCCCCATCCCCGCGTACACGACGTCCGGGTTCGATGGCGCGACGGCAAGCGCCCCGACCGACGAGGACTTGAAGGACTGATCGCTGACCGGCCGCCACGTGTTGCCGAAGTCATCCGACTTCCAGACGCCACCGCCGACCGCGCCGAAGTAGTACTCGCTCGGCCGGGACTGGCTGCCCGCGACGGCGATCGAGCGGCCGCCGCGGTCCGGCCCGATGCTGCGCCAGCGCATGCCGCTGTACAGAGCTGGATCGATCTGGTTCGGCGGTTGGGCCTGCGTGGGGGTCTCGGTGAAGGGCGCGCCAGCGAGCACGACGAGGGCGGCGGCGGCCAGGACGGCGCGTGGTCGTGACGTCAGGATACGCATGGCGAGGCTCCCTGCTGTGAGCGCAACGAGCGCTTCAATATTCAATAGAGGACCGAAGTGGGTGATTCTCACTCAGCGAGCCAGAATGATCTCCACCCGGCGGTTGAGCGCGCGGCCGTCGTCCGTCTTGTTGTCCGCGACCGGTTGCTCCGTCCCCCAGCCTCTCGTCGAGATGCGTGCCGCGTCGCCGCGGTAGCGATCCACGAGCGTCCGCTTCACGGTCGCTGCGCGGCGTTCGCTCAACTCCTTGTTCTTGGCGGCGTCCCCGGTGGAGTCGGTGTGCCCCGCGATCTCGATCTTCAGAGAGGGGCCGCTCTTCAGGACTTCCGACACCGCCGCGAGGATCGGCCAGTCGGTCCCCAGAAGCTTGTCGGACCCGCCGGCGAACATGAGCTCATAGGTGCGGAGGAACCCGCAGTACGTCAGCTCCGTCGCGTACGGATACGGGATCGCCTCGCCGGCATCGGGCGAGAGCAGCATCCACTGCCCCTGTATTCTGCGGCCATTCGGCTGCAACCACACCGTACGCAGGTTGGTCACCGTCGTGCCCGTGAGGGTGAACACACCGTGCGGCTTGCATGCCCCCGTTCGCTTCTCCTGAAAATTGTTCGCCACGAGGAGGAGGAGATTGCCGTCCCAATGACCGCGAAACCAGAAGATCTTCGCGCCTCCGTACCCCCACACGCGATCGCCATCCTGGTGAAGGCCGATTTTCATCGTCCAGTATTCCGGCTGCCAGGTCCCCGTGAGGTTGATCGGCGCTGCCGAGACCGTAACGACGGCGGCGCCCATGAGCGCAACG
>JBOGJB010000308.1:0-4524 GCA_050745085.1 Vicinamibacterales bacterium | reverse complement strand
AGCCGGCCCGGGCGAGCGGCAGCGCTCCGCCGTCACCAGCCAAGCCTGCGCCCGAGAAGGCGGCGGTGCCGGCGTCGGCGTCGGCCCCGGCCGCCGGCGACGCCGTCCGCTTCGAGGCGATCTCCTTCGTAGCGGCCGGGCTGGCCTACGACGCCGTCTCCCGCCGCTTCGTCGTCGGCGACCGCGACGCGCGCAAGGTGTTCGTCGTGGACGAGGGATCGCGGCGCGCCAACGATCTCGTCGGCGCCGCCTCGGCCGGTTTTCACGCGATCGGCGGCCTCGACATCGATCCGCGGCGCGGCGATCTCTGGGTCGTCAGCGGAGAGGAGGGACTGCCGGGCGCGGGCGCAATGCACAAGCTGCAGCTCGTGTCGGGTCGCCTGATCGAAACGCTGACGGTGCCGCCCGAGCTGCTGCCGGTACGGTTCGCCGACGTCGCCGTCACCGCCGACGGCGCCGTTCTCGCGCTCGACGCCGCCGGACGGCGCATCTTTCGGGCGCGCTTCGGCTCGCATGCGCTGGAGGTTGCAGCGGCGCTCGATGTGAGCGAGCCGACGAGCCTCGCGCCGGCCCCGGGGACGGCGGTGTACGTGTCACATGCCGCGGGCCTGATTCGCGTCGACCTCGCGTCGAACGCCGCATCGGCGGTGCCCTCGCAGGAACCGTCGGTCGAGCTTTCGGGTCTGGAGCGCATCCGCTGGCGAGACGGATCGCTCGTCGCCGTCCAGCGCGTGGACGGCGCGACGCGTCGCGTCGTGCGCCTCGCCCTCAACGGCCGCGGGCGCCGCGTCGTCTCCGCGCAGATTCTCGCCGCGTCGGCGCCGGCCTCCGCCGCCACGGCCGCGACGCTTGCGGGAGACGTCTTCTACTACGTGGCCATTGGACCGTCGCGTGAGGCGACCGTCAGGCGGGTACCCCTTCGCTAAAGAGGAAGGCGATGGCACGACCCAGCCGCCGCGACCAGTCCTGCTCCCTGTGGCGGCCGCCGACCTCCTCGACCCACATCAGGGATTGTCCCGGACGATATCCCGCCTGCTCGAGCCGGTCGGCCAAAACGCGCGCATCGCGCAGCGCGACCGCTCCCTCCTCGGTTCCCATGTCCAGGTAGATCCGTCCCTGGGGCCGGGCACCGCCGATCGCGTCGAAGATCCGACGGTCGCCGTACCAGAGCGCCGGGCTCATGGCGCCGGCCGCGCCGAACACCCCCGCGTGCTTGAAGAACGCATAGAGGCTGATGAGCCCGCCCATCGACGATCCGAGGATGGCCGTCGCGTCCCGCCCGCGCTTGGTGCGGAAGCGCCGATCGATGCGCGGCTTCAGGGTGCTCGTGAGGAACTGCAGGTAACGGTCGCCTTTCCCGGGACCGCATCTGCGATCGGGATACGGGCCGTACTCCGTGATGCGCTCGCGCCCCCGGTGGTGGACCCCGACGACAATCAGGTCCAGCCCGCCGCGCGCGAGATCGGCCAGCACGTCCAGCAGGTACCACGTGCCGGCAAAGGCTGTCGCGGGGTCGCAGAGGTTCTGGCCGTCCTGCATGTAGAGGACGGGGTAGCGGTCGCGGGCGTCGGCGTAGGACGGCGGGAGGTAGACGTCCACGTCGCGACGATTTCGAAGCTGCGGCGACCAGACGCCCGGGAGCGTCAGTTTCGTTATTCCTGCCGGCGTCCCGCTCATTCGCTCGGACGCTCGGGCGCAGGGGCCGACGCGAAGAAGTCGGCGTAGAAGCGCTTCGCGTAGTCGTTGAGCAGGGTCTCGACCCGTCCGGCGTCCTGGGACGCGACGATGAGGCCCGCGTGGTACGGCTTTTTCAGGCGGCGCACGATCTCGGGGTCGGCGAACGCGGTCAGATCGGGCGCCTGCTGGCGCGCGAGCGTGAGCACGATGCCGGCCGATCCGCCGCCCGGCTGCGGCGCGTCGTAGCGGCCGTCCTCGCCCGCGATTTCGAGCTGCGCCCACTCGCGCCAGAGATTGACGCCGGTCGCCGCCTCGATCACGTCCACGATAAAGGCCCCTCCGACGCGCGCCGACGTCTCGAGGAAGAACCACGCGCCGTCCTCGCCGCGGATGAACTCCGTGTGCGAAACGCCGCGCTGCAAGCCAAGCCGCGCCAGGACCTGCTGGTTGATGCTCAGAAGCGCCCGCGCCTCCTCGCTGTCGGGCTGCAGGCGGCGCGTGATGAAGATGCCGCCCTCGTGCGCGACTTCCATCGGCGGCCGCCCGTACTTCATCGCGACGGCGAACCGGATGTCGCCGGCGAAGACGATGGAATCGACGTGGTACACCTCCCCGGCGACGAATCGCTCCAGCAGATAGTCAGCCCGCGCCTCTCCTGCCGCGTCGAGCGCCCGCCACAGCTCCTCCGCGCCGTTCATCTTCTTGATCCCGATCGCCGCGGCCGACGATCGCGGCTTCATGACCCATGGCGGCGGAGTCATCGCGGTCCATGCCCGGATCTCGTCATCGTTGACGAGGCCCACGAAATCAGGCACGAGGATGCCGCCGTTTCGCGCCCGTACACGCATCGCGAGCTTGTCGCGGAAGTGGTGTGCCGTGGTCTCTCCCATCCCCGGCGTCCGCAGGTACTCGCGTAGCATCGCCGCGGTCTCGACGTCGAAGTCGTCGAGCGCAACGATGCGGTCCAGGCGCTCGGTGCGGGCGATGGCGGCGACCCTGCGGCGGACGAGGTCCGGTGGTGCGTCGCGCGGCACGCTGTGGACGGCGTCGATCGACTCGCGCGGCCAGGCGGCGTCCACGAGCGAATCGGCCGTCAAGAGCAGGACACGGCACCCCTGGCGGCGGCACTCGCGGAGGAATTCCTCTCCCTTGAGGTACGTCGCGATCGACAGCACGGTGAGCGGACGTCCAGCCTCGGGCATCCTTTCTCTTATACTTCGGGATGCATCCCCCGACCTAAAGAGGCCGGGGCTCCACCCACATGCGCGACTCTCACCGTTGGTACAGTCATCGTCTCGGCCGTGAACTGGGCGTGAACGTGTATGGCCATTGGGGGCCGCCGATGATCGTCTTCCCAACGACGGGCGGCGACGAGTGGGAGTACGAGCGCCAGAGCGTGATCGCGGCGATCGGGCCGGCGATCGAAGCCGGGCGCGTCAAGGTGTTCTGCATCAACACGAACCACGGCGACTCGTTCGGCAACGGCGGCGCGCATCCGCTCCACCGGAGCTGGATGCAGAAGCAGTACGACGAGTACGTCCGCGCGGAAGTGGTGCCGTTCGTGTACTCACACTGCCGCAGCGCGGACGTGCCGATCTGGACGATGGGGGCGTCGCTCGGCGCGTATCACGCAGCGAACACGCTCTTCAAATACCCCGACGTCGTCAAAGCGTGCTACGCACTCTCCGGGGTGTACGACATGAAGCGGTCGATGGACGGCTTCTACGACGACAACTTCTACTTCAACAACCCGGCGGATTACCTGCAGCACCTGTCGGACCCGTGGGCGCTCGGCCATCTGGCCAGCTGCGACATCCACATCGCGACCGGAACGGGTCCGTGGGAGAACAGCGGGGAGTCGTACCGGATCTCGGAGATCCTCGCGAGCCGCGGCGTGCGCCATCATCTGGACGACTGGGGGCCGCTCGGCGGGCATGACTGGCCGTACTGGAAGCAGCAGATGCGGGGTTACCTGGGCGTGTAGGAGGTCTGACCCCTTAGGCAGTGAGTCCAAGTCTATCGAGGAGGTACTTCCCCTTCTCGATCACCCGTTCGTCGTCGATCCACACATCGCATTCCCGCGTGAGGACGTCCACGTGCGTCGTCGACTTCCAGTCGGCGCCGGTCTGGCTGCCATAGGGGTCGCCGAACGCAATGTGCACGCCGGGGACCTTTTCGTCCTGGAGGAGGACGCCGATCATCCGCTCGACGCCGAGGTTGGTGCCGAAGGCCAGCTCGCCAACGCGATCGCTGTGCTCATCGGCGTGGCAGTAGTCCCAGAACTCGCGCTCGAGGTCGCGGCGCGGGGAATCGGCGGCGACGAGGCGCCCGCCTTCGATCAGGAGCGTGAGCGGCGTGTCGTACAAATCGCCGTACTTCGGGCCGAAGTAGTCGCCCGCCGGGCCGTCGCAGACGAACACACCATCGACCGACGCCGGCGTCGTAAAGACTTCCCCCGCCGGGAGGTTCGACCAGTAGCGCGTGCTGATGAGGCCGCTCGTCTTGACCCAGTCCCACGCGGGGTTGAACGTGGCGGTGAACGCGGTACCGCCGGGGCTCGAGACGCGGAGGCGCGACGCCCGGCGCATCCGGTCGCGCAGGCGCTCGCTCAGCCGATCGACCAGCCGGTAGTCGGCGCGCATGCCCTCCATCATGATTTGCGGTGTCACACCGACCATGTGCGCGTAGCGCATCGTCCGGCGCTCAACGAGGCCGACGATCGCCATCCGCGCCTTCAGCTCCCCCTCGAGCGGCTGCACGCAGATTATGCCGACGTCGGCGCGACCAAGCGCGTCGAGCACCGCCCCGGGCGGCGCTGTGAGCGGGCGCGAGCCGACGTCTTCCAGG
>JBOGJB010000307.1:0-5768 GCA_050745085.1 Vicinamibacterales bacterium | reverse complement strand
CTGGTGTGGGCCGAGTCGGCTGGGCCACTACGCGGCCATGCGCGAGCGGCCGCGCGATCGACGGACGGCGGTGGGGCCTCTGGACGCTGCCGGTGCCGTGGACGCCAAGAACGCGCCCACCGCACCTTGGAAAACGCAGAGTGCGCGTTTTCCACAGCTACCACAGGCCTCACTCTAAAGCGGTCAGATCACTTGTCAAACGGAAGCGGACAGATCACTTGTCAACAACAGTTCAAGGTTCAAGGTCAGTTCAAAGTTCACGGTTCCGGGTGCGGTTCAGGGTTCCTGACTTCGAACCTGGGACCTTGAACCGAACCTTGAACCTCGAACCAGAACCCACCCTGAACCTTGAACGTTGAAACCTGAACCGTTCAGAGGTCACCGTCGTCCGATCTTCCGCTCCCACTCAGGCTCCAGCAGATCGGCCGTGTGCAGATCGAAAGCGCCCGCCGTGCGGCGGTAGGCCCCCCGAAACTCCGCGTGGCAGCGGTAGCAGACCGTGACGTCGCCGAGCCGGCGATAGATGACCAGGTCGATGAGTGCCGCGCCAGCCAGGATTGAGTACGCGATCAGATCAAGTCCGAACCAGTAGAAACCGGCGCTGATGAGAGCGCCGATGATCACGACGGCCAGACCGACCTTTGGATCGAAGTCCTTCCGCACGTAGAAGTCGGCGCCGACACAGAGCGGGCAGGCGTCGACGACTCGATCCTCGCGCACGGCCGCCGTCAAGTGCACAGGCATCTCCCGCCCGCATCCCCCGCAGCGCACGCCGCCCGGCGCCTCGTTGACGGCGAGCGGCAGCTTCGCGCCGCAGCCGGGACACTTGAGGATGATCTGCATGCTCAGTCTGTTACTCAGTGGCACTAGGGAGTAGGCACTAGGCACTCGACAGAGTTCGACTGGTGAAATCGACATGCTGACTGTCAGAGTGCCTAATGCCTAATGCCTAGTGCCTAGTGCCTAGTGCCTACAGAGGAAGTGAGATTTCCATCAGGAGATACTTCGCCAGCACCTCGCCCACGATCACGGCGAAAAAATCCACGTAGAGAATCCCCGTGGCCGACTGCGTCGACCGGATTTTTGCCGTCTCCCAGGTCAGCCATCCGAGCACGCCGGGGCCGGCCAGCCCGAAGAGTACCCGCTGCCAGAGAAACACGCCGTCCACTGACGTCGCGTAGCGCGAGAGGTCGATCGGCGACCCCACCAGGAGCCCGCCCGTCACCGCAAAGACGACGGCGACGACGGTGAGGACACGCAAGACGAGCGACGTCAGATGGAACTTGACGATGCGCTGCAGAAATTGGATCTCCATCGACGGCAGGATGAGATACCAGTGCCCGAGCACCATCGCGGTGCAGGCGCCACCGAGCAGCGCCGCCGAGCTCAGGAAGCTCAGCGCGGTGAAGCCGTTTCCGATCCGGTCTGCGCTCGGCGCGAGCGCGAGCGCCTGCATGATGAGCGCGGCCCCGCCAGCGACGAGCGCGGTCCACAGAAACACGCCGCGCAGCGCCGCGAGCATCCGGCCGATCGTCGCCCAGTAGAGCGTCATCGCGGCGAGGGCCGCGCCGAGCAGCCACAAGCCCGTCGTCCACGTTCGCGACAGACCTGTCGCATCGGGCCGGAGCGCGGCGGCGATTGCAAGCAGCGCGACCACCACGCCCGCATTGAATCGGAAGAACTTCACGCCCGCGGCGCGCGGCACGAGCGGCAACGTCCACGCGATGCCGATGCCGAGGTGGGTCAGGAAGAGAAAGAAGATGAAGGACACGCGGGACTCTTGTCAGGCACTAGGCACTAGGGACTAGGCACTCTGTCGATCTGTTGAGTGCCTAGTGCCTAATGCCTAGTGCCTACAGAGTTACTTGCCGAATCGCTTGTTCACCGCGTCCCAGTTCACCACGTTCCACCACGCGGCGAGGTAATCGGGACGGCGGTTCTGGTACTTGAGGTAGTAGGCGTGCTCCCAGACGTCGACGCCGAGAATCGGCTTCTTCCCTTCCATCAGGGGGCTGTCCTGGTTCGCGGTGCTCTCGACGACCAGCTTGCCGCCAACCTCCACGAGCCACGCCCACCCGCTGCCGAATCGGCCGACCCCCGCCTTGTTGACCTGCTCCTTGAACTGATCGAAGCCGCCGAAGACGGAGTTGATGGCGTCGGCGATTGCGCCCTTCGGCGCACCGCCGGCGTTCGGGCCCATGATCTCCCAGAACATCGTATGGTTCGCGTGCCCGCCGCCGTTGTTGCGCACCGCGGTCCGGATGTCCTCCGGCACGCTGTTGATACTGCGGAGCAAATCCTCGACCGGCTTTTTCTGCAGCTCCGGATATTTCTCGAGCGCCGCATTCAGGTTGTTGACATAGGCCGCATGGTGCTTGTCGTGATGGATCCGCATCGTCGGCTCGTCAATGTGCGGTTCCAGCGCGTTGTTGGCATACGGCAGGGGAGGAAGCTCGTGCGCCACAATGATTCTCCTTACGCTTCGGTCCGGCTACAGCCGGACGCCAGAACTATGGAAGGTACTACGAATACTGGAGGCGTGACAAAAAAACTAGGAGATCGTGAGCATCCGGTCGAGCGCGACCTTGGCCCAATGCCGAGTCGGCTCGGGGACGACGATCTGGTTGTGGATCTCCCCGTCGAGCAGCCCTTCGAGCACCCACAAGAGATGGTTCGGCGAGACGCGGAACATCGTCGAGCACAGGCAGCCGAACGGATCGAGCGTAGCAACGGTCCGCGACGGCGCGAGCTGGTGCGTGAGCCGGTGGACGAGATGGATCTCGGTGCCCACCGCCCAGACGGATCCCTCGGGACTGTTGGTCACGGTCTTGATGATGTGCTCCGTCGAGCCCGAGTCGTCTGCCGCCTGCACGACGTCGAACGTGCACTCCGGGTGCACGATGACACGTCCGTGCGGGTACTGCTTCCGGAAGTTCGCGATCTGCTGGACGCTGAAGCGCGTGTGGACCGAGCAGTGCCCCTTCCACAGAATCAGCCGCGCGCGCTGAAGGTCTTCAGGCGACAGCCCGCCCCACGGTTCGGCCGGATCCCACACGACCATCTCGTCGAGGGGGATGCCCATCTTGAAGTAGGCGGTGTTGCGCCCAAGGTGCTGGTCGGGCAGCATCAGCAGCTTCTCGCCGCGCTCCCACGCCCACTTCAGCGTCGCCGCCGCGTTCGACGAGGTGCAGACGACGCCGCTGTGCTCGCCGCAGAACGCTTTGATGGACGCGGCCGAATTGATGTAGGTGACGGGGATGACGGAGCGCGCGCCCATCTGATGGAGCTCGCGCCAGCACATCTCGAGCTGATCGGGCGCCGCCATGTCGGCCATCGAGCAGCCGGCCGCGAGGTCAGGCAGGATGACCTGCTGATGCGGCCCGCTGAGGATGTCGGCGCTCTCCGCCATGAAGTGAACGCCGCAGAAGACGATGAACTCCGCCTCGCGCCGGCTCGCGGCCTGGCGCGCGAGCTTGAACGAGTCGCCGGTGAAGTCGGCGAACTTGATCACCTCGTCGCGCTGGTAGTGATGACCGAGGATGACGAGGCGGTCGCCGAGCGCGGCCCTCGCGGAGGCGATGTGCAGGTCCATCTCCTCGTCCGGCAGACCGAGATAGCGGTCGGGGAGCGGCTGCCGCTCACCGATCTGCGTCTTCTCGTAGTCCGTGAGGAGGTTGACGTTCATCGTGGTACAGCGCCCTCAGGCGACGCTTGCGAACGCTTGTGAAAACTTTCGCAAGCGAATCTATTGTACCACGCCTGACGCGGCGTGCACGACCTTATACAGCGTGTCGCGCTCGATCGGCTCGCGCCCCGCCGCACGGATGAGCCGGCGAATCTCGCCGGTCGTCATCGCCTCCGGCGTCCGCGCCCCCGCCATGTGGTAGATGCGCTCCTCCTGCACCGTCCCGTCGAGGTCGTCCACGCCGAACCAGAGCGACGTCTGCGCCACGTCGACGCCGGTCGCGATCCAGAACGCCTTCACGTGCGGGATGTTGTCCACGACGAGCCGCGCCACGGCGTGGACGCGCAGCGTGTCGGCGGCCGACGGCGCCGGCAATCGGCGCATCTGGTTGTTGTCGGGATGGAACGCGAGCGGGATGAACGCCTGGAAGCCGCCGGTCTCGTCTTGCAGCGCGCGCGCCCGCAGCATGTGATCGACCCGCTCGGCCGCCGTCTCAATGTGCCCGTACAGCATCGTTACGTTCGAGCGCATGCCGAGCCGGTGCGCGAGCCGGTGGATCGACAGCCAGCGATCCGCGTCCGCCTTGTCGTGACAGATCTTCCGCCGCACGCGCTCTGCGAAGATCTCCGCGCCGCCGCCCGGCAACGAGTCGAGCCCGGCCGCCATCAGCTCGCGCAGCACCTGCTCGTCGGTCATGCCGTAGAGATCCGCGAAGAACGCAACCTCGACCGCGGTGAAGCATTTCAGATGGATCGACGGCCGGATGCGCTTGAGCCCGCGAAGCATCTCCGTGTAGTACTCGAACGGCAGCTCGGGGTGTAGACCGTTTACGATGTGGACTTCGGTGAGCGGCTGATCGGCGCGGCTGCGCAGCTTGTCCCAGACTTCTTCGAGCGACATCGTGTACGCGTCGGCGTCTCCCGGCTTCAGCCGTGCAAACGCGCAGAACAGGCAACTGGCCACGCAGACGTTCGTTGCTTCGATCCGGATGTTGTAGTTGTAGTAGGTGCGCGCGGCGTGACGGCGCTCGCGGTCGCGGTTGGCGAGCCAGCCGAGCGCGAGCAGATCCGGCGAGTCGAACAGCCGGACGCCGTCCTCGAAATCGAGGCGCGCGCCGGCGTCGAGCTTGTCGGCAACGGCGGACAACCCCGCGGCCGCGAGGCGGGAAGCCGCGACAGGCGCGAAATCCGTGGCCCGCATCAGATCATTCTGGCATGCTATACTCCGCGGTTACAATCGACGCTCGCCCGGCGGCCGGGGGAAGTGGGTGCGAAGCCCACGCGGTGCCGCCACTGTAAGCGGGGCCACGGATTCCGCGGATTGCACGGATTCCACGGCCCGCGAGCCAGGATACCCGGCCACTCGGCGTTTCTCCATGTGCCTCCGCCGCCCTTCGGCGTCGGTGGGCATGACACGGCGCGTTGCACGCCGGAAGGAGGCCCGTGGTTCCTGTCTCTCGTTTTCGACTTCCTCTTCTCACCCTCGTTCTCCTGACGTTGGCGTCGCGCGGCGCGCTCGCCGCGGACCTGCGCGGCCGTGCCGTCGATCCGGACGGCCGGCCCGTCGCCGGCGCCGACGTCCTCGTCACGCGCGGCGCCGCCGTCGTCGGCCACACGGTTACCGACGAGCGCGGCGAGTTTCACATCGTCGATCTCTCCGCGGGGGAGCTCCAGATCACGGCGTCGCGCGACGGCCTGCGCGCCGCACCGGTCGCGATCGCGCTGGATGAGACCGGCCGGCGCGACCTGACGCTGACGCTCGGCGTAAGCGCGATCGCGGAGTCGGTCGTCGTCTCGGCCGCGCAGGTGGACGTGCCGCTCACGCGTGCGCCCGACAGCGTCACTGCGATCGACGCCGCGGCGCTCGACACGCGGCAGATTGACACGATCGCCGACGCGCTGCGGCTGGTGCCCGGCGTCACCGTGAGCCGTTCGGGGAGCGCCGGCGGGCTGACGTCGCTCTTCCCGCGCGGCGGCGAGTCGGACTTTACGCTCGTCCTCATCGACGGCGTGGCGGCGAACGCGTTCGGCGGCGGCTATGACTTCGCGCACCTCGGCGCGGCCGGGGTCGAACGCGTCGAGGT
>JBOGJB010000306.1:0-3770 GCA_050745085.1 Vicinamibacterales bacterium | reverse complement strand
CTCTCGAGCGCGGCGCGGAACCAGCCGAGCAGACCGGCGACGAGCGCCAGAATCGTGACGACGGTCGACGCGACCGGCCCGTACGCGATGGCGCGGCGCCCCGCGACGTCGAAGTACACCGGCTGATCGATCGTCCGCCGCGAGAGATCCATCCGGTCGAGCGCCTCGACGGTCGCGACGACGTTCTCGCCCGTCTGACGGATCGTCTCGTCGCTCAGCCGCTCGGCGGTGTCGCGCGGCGTGTGGTACGCGTAGCTGTCGCCCACCGGCGCGAAGTTCAGCCCCGGGGCCCCCGTCCGTTTGAGGATGGAGAAATCGGTGTCGTTCGGCAGCCGGCGGTAGATGTCCGCTCCGAATGACGCGCCGCGGGGACGCGGCGCCGCGCGCGCCCAGGTCTCGACGAGCCAGCTGTTGCCGGGGCCGGATTCGAACATCAGCGACGGCCCGCTGGATCCGATCGAGTCGAGGTTCAGGTACGCCGCGATGCGATACGCGACGTCGCGATCGACCGCCGCGGCCGCCGCGCCGAGGAGACCCGCCTCCTCGCCATCGGTGAGGAGCACCATGAGGCCGTACTGCGCGCCGCGTCTGGCGGCGAGCGCGCGCCCGGCCTCGACCGCCACGGCCGTCCCGAGCGCGTCGTCGGTCGCTCCGGGGGAGCCGGGGACCGAGTCGTAGTGCGCGACGATGGTGATCGCTTCAGGTCTGGCTCCGGGCTGGAGCGCGACGATGTTGTGGACGCGTGCCGTCAGCCCGATGTCAGGCCTTCGCGCGTCGTCCGTTCTGACCTGAACGTCGGGGAAGCCGGCGGTGCGGAGCGCGGAGACGAGATACTCGCGGGCGCGCGCGTTGGCGGGGGAGCCGAGCGGCCGGCTGCCGATGTCCCGCGCGAGCGTGTTGACGTGCCCGCGCGCCACCTCGGTGGAAAAGGTCGAAGCCGGGCGCGCGCACCCGGCTCCGAGGGCGAGAACGACAAGGTAGCTGGCCCCACGGCCGCGAGTCATGCGGCCGTCAGATTAGCTCAGATCAGGCCGCAGATGACCGCAGATGAACGCCGATCACGACTTGATCCGCACGTCGCCGCTGAAGGTCTTGAACTTCAGCTCGTTGCCCCCGCCGGCGTTCAGCGTGCCACTGAACCGCTTCCGGTTGCCGCCGCGCAACGTGAGTGGGAGATCGCTCGACAGCCCGCCGCTGAAGGAGCTGAACTCAACCTCGCCGCCGGCGTGTCCCGGCACGCGCGCCTCGATGTCGCCGCTGAAGGTCTCGGCGTCGATCTGCGGCGTGGCCACCGCCGACAGGTCGACGTCGATGCTGCCGCTGAACGAGTTGAGGGTGAACGGACCGGTGCCGTTCTTGACGGTGATGGACCCCGAGAACGTGTGGAGCTTCTGCCGCCCCTCGACGCCGTCGATCGTCACCTCGCTCGAGAACGCGTTCACGTCGAGGTTCGTTTGCGCGGGGACGGCGAGCTCGAACTCTGTCTCGACGACGTTGTCCTTCTTGTCGTTGTCGTCCCACGAGCGGTCGCGCTTGTTCGCATCGATGCGGAGCGTGGATCCGTCGACGCGGATGTCGAGCGTGATGCGGTCGAGCCGATCGCGCGTCGCGGTGCGTACCGCCTTCAGCACCACCTGGCTGCCGCCGGTGCCGCTGATGCGGACGTCGCCCGAGAAGTTCTTGAGCACGATCGTCCCGCCGGGCTGAAACGGGATCGTCCGGTCGACCCGTTCGGTTTCCTTCGGCTGGGCCGCCGCCGGCAAGGCGAGCGACGCCACGATTCCGGCTGCGAACAGGATGGGCATTCTCATATCGGGATCAGACGGATTCAGGGCGCCAAGGGTTGCAGCCGCCCCGTGTACAGGGCCATCCCGACGACGGCGTCCACCCCCATCGCGTCGAGCCGCCGGACCTCGTCCATCGTGCTAATCCCGCCGGCGGCTGCCATCGGGCGCGTGGCGGCGGCGCGGGCCGCCGCGACCGCCGCCATGTCGATCCCCCGCATCAACCCCTCGGTGTCCACGTGCGTGTAGAGGAATCCGCCGACGTGGGGGTCGAGCGCGCGAATGGCGTCGTCGGTCGCGACGTCGACGTTTTCGCGCCATCCGCGGATGACGACCCGTCCCCAGCGGCTGTCCACGGCAGCGATCGTACGCTCGCGGCCGACAGCGTCGCCAAACGCCCGGGCGGCGGCGGGATCGGGGCGGCCGCCGGAGAAGAGCGCCGACCCGATGATGAGGTCGCGCGCCCCTGCGCCGACGAGCGCACGCGCACGCTCGATCGTCCGGATCCCTCCGCCAGCGCGGCAGGGCAGCGCGCCGAGGATCCGCGTGACGAGCGCGTTATTCGATCCGAGGCCGCGCGCGGCGTCGAGGTCGATGAGCTGCACGAGGGGGTAGCGCGCGAATCGTTCGATCCAGAAATCGATGTCGTCTGATTCGATCGCCGGCCGCTCCCCCTGGACGAGCTGCACGATTCGGCCACCGCTCAGGTCAATCGACGGGATCAGAGCCACGGATCACCACGGATTACATCGCCACGAATCATCACGGATGGCTGCGAACGGGGATACCGCGCGCGGCGAGCAGCGTCTTGAGATCGGCGAGCGACCGCTCGCCGTAATGAAAGATCGATGCGGCGAGCGCCGCGTCCGCACGCCCGGTCGTGAAGACCTCGACGAAATGTTCCGGGCTGCCGGCGCCTCCAGACGCGATCACCGGGATCGACACGGATCTGGCGACGGCGGCCGTGAGATCGCAGTCGAACCCTTCACGCGTGCCGTCGCGATCCATCGACGTCACCAGCAGTTCTCCCGCGCCGCGCTCGACCGCCTCACGGGCCCAGTCGACCGCGTCGCGCCCGGTCGGCTCGCGGCCGCTGCGCACGACCGCTTCGAACCCGCCGGGCCCGCGCCGCGCGTCGATCGCAACGATCACCGCCTGGCTTCCGTAGCGCTCGGCGAGCGCGGTAATCAATGAGGGGTCCTCGACAGCAGCGGTGTTGATGCAGACCTTGTCCGCTCCCGCGTCGAACGCCGCGACGGCGTCGCCCCTGCTGCGGATGCCTCCGCCGACGGCGAGCGGAATGAAGATCTCACGCGAGACCGCGCGGATCGTGCCGGCCAGCGCCCGGCGTCCTTCGATTGTCGCCGAGACGTCCAGGAGGACGATTTCATCCGCCCCTTCGTCGTTGTACCGTCGCGCGAGCGACCCCGGGTCGCCGGCGGGTCTGAGCCTCTCGAAGCGGACGCCCTTGACGACGCGGCCGTCCCGGACGTCGAGGCAGGCGATGAGGCGGCGCGACAGCATCAGACGTGGCGCGGACCGGCGACGCCCGCGAGAAAGTTCCGGAGAAAGCGAAGCCCGACGACGCCCGATTTCTCCGGATGAAACTGCGCCCCGGCGACGTTGCCGCGCGCGGACAGGCTCGCGAACGGTGTGCCGTAAAGGGTCGATGCGACGCACGTGTCGGTGACCGGCGCGGCGAAGGAGTGGGTGAAGTACACCTGTGCGCCCGGCGGGATGCCGTCGAGGAGCGCCGACGCGCGCGCCGGGTCGAGCGAGTTCCACCCGACGTGCGGCACGCGCGCCGCCGCGAGGCGCGTGCACCGGCCGGGGAAGAGGCCGAGCCCGTCGAGGCCGGGCGCTTCGTCGCTCCCCTCGAAGAGCCACTGCATACCGAGGCAGATGCCGAGGAGCGGCCCGCCCGCGGCGGCGAACGCGCGCAGGGTCGTGCGCCAGTCGGCGCCGAGCGTCGCGGTCGCGCCGAAG
>JBOGJB010000305.1:0-5939 GCA_050745085.1 Vicinamibacterales bacterium | reverse complement strand
CCGACAGCAGTCCGCCGCAGCGCGCCGGCTTCATCGCCATGCCGTCGAGCATGCCGAGGCGGATGAACTCGACCAGCTCCTCGGTGGAGACGATCCCCTCGTCCATCAAGATCGGGAGCGCGCGCTGGCGCGCCAGCGCCTGGTAACCGGCGATGCGGTTGGGGCGGACCGGCGCCTCGAGCACATCGACGCCGGCGTCCGCGAGCTTCGGCGCCACGCGCAGCGCGGTTTCGACGTCATAGCCGCAGTTGGCGTCGGCCCAGAGAAAGCCCTCGGGCGCGAGCGTGCGGACGCGGCGGCACAGCGCCAGATCGAACACCGGGTCCGGCGCGACCTTGACGTTGAAGTGTTGGTAGCCTTGCGCGCGCCCGGCTTCGACGAGGCCGTCGATTTCGTCGAGGGTGCGCGGGTTCAGCGTCCAGCTCAACGTCAGGGGCGCGCCCGGCGCGCGGCCCCACAGCGTCGTCACGTGCTGACCGGCGCGGCGGCTGACGAGATCGTGCAGCGCGATGTCGATCCCCGCCTTCGCGATCGGCTGGCCGGTGGAGAACGCGGGCGCGATCGCGCGGTCCATCAGCGCGTGCGCGCCGGCGATGTCGGCAGGGTCGCGGCCGAGGAGCTCCGGCGCGAGGTACTGTTTGATCGTGGTTGCGACGGTCTCGGGCGTCTCGTCGCTCCACTTCGGGATCGGCACGCTCTCGCCCCACCCGATCGCTCCGCCGTCGTCGGTGATGCGTACGAGCACGGCGGGGCGTCCGGCCGGTGATCCTTCCGGACCCTCGAAGAACTTGAAGCGCCCGCGCATCGGATAGCGGACGGGGAAGACGTCGATGCGGGCGATGCGCGATCGACCGGCGGGCGCGGCCCACCCGATGTCGGCGACCGCACAACCGGCGACGCCGGCCCCCAGGAGTTCGAGCGCGGCCCGACGCGAGAGCGGCGGTGCGTAGCGGACCCGGAGAGGCACGGCTGGATTATGCGCCGGGCCAGCCGGAGCGCCACGGGACGTCTTGTATATAGTGCTGAACATAGACTATAATCTGACCATGAAGAAGGTCAACATTTACGAGATGAAGGCTCGGCTCTCCGAGTACGTCGACGCAGTGGAGCGCGGCGAGCGGGTCGTCATCTGCCGCCGCAACCGGGCGGTCGCCGAGCTGCGGCCGATCGCCGACGCGCGGACCAGTCCCCGGCCGGTCGGAGGCGCTGAAGCCCAGATCGACATCCCGGCCGCTTTCTTTGAACCGCTGCCGGCCGGCTTCGTGGATGCGTTCTTCGACGACGTGCGTGCGCCTGCCTCTCGGAAGTCCCGCAAGGGCCGGACAGCTCGGACCCGCCGATGAAGCTCTTGCTCGACACCTGCACGTTCTTGTGGGTGGCAGGTCGGCCCGATGCGCTCTCCGCCCGCGCGCGGGACCTCTTCCAGTCTCCCGAGCACGAGGTCTATCTGAGCGCGGGCTCGGCGTGGGAGATCGCGACGAAACATGCGCTCGGACGGCTGCGGCTGTCGGAGGCGCCCGAGCGGCTCGTGCCGGCGCTGCGCGAGCGTCACGGGATCGAGGCGCTGGCGATTGACGAGGAGTCGGTCCTCCAGACGGCGCGGCTCCCGGCGCTCCATCGTGACCCGTTCGACCGCCTGCTCGTGGGTCAGGCCATCGTGCACGGGATGGCGCTGCTCACGCCGGATGCGCTCATCTCGCAGTACCCCGTCCGCGTCCTGTGGTAGCGCCCTTGACGCACTTCCGGCGCGGATAGCATAGTCACGCGCGTGATCCGCATCGATCGACAGCGCGCCCCCCGCGACCTCCTGCCGAAGATCGAGCGTCTGTTCGCGCTGTCGGCCGGGAAGATTCGATCGATCGAGAACGGCTGGAAGCCGGAGGATGGCGCGCCGGTCTTCACGGTGAAGGGCCGTTACCAGGCGCGCGGGTGGACCGAATGGACGCAAGGGTTTCAGTTCGGCTCGGCGCTGCTCCAGTTCGACGCCACCGGTGACGCTGAATTTCTCGAGCTGGGACGCTCGCGCACGCTCGAGCGCATGGCGCCGCACCTCACGCACATGGGGGTGCACGATCACGGCTTCAACAACGTCAGCACCTACGGCAATCTCTGGCGTCTCGCGCGCGAGGGACGCGTCCGGGCGTGCGACTGGGAGGTGCACTTCTACGAGCTGGCGCTGAAGGTCAGCGGCGCGGTGCAGGCGCGGCGGTGGACGCGGCTGCCCGACGGCGGCTTCATCCACTCGTTCAGCGGCGCGCACTCGCTCTTCGTCGATACGATCCGGTCGCTGCGCGCGCTGGCGCTCGGCCACCTGCTCGGGCAGCGTCTCATGGAGGAGCAGGACGCCGCGGTGAGCCTGCTCGATCGGCTGGTCCAGCACGCCCGCGCGACGGCACAGTACAACGTCTACTACGGCCGGGGCCGCGATCGCTTCGACGTCCGCGGACGCACGGCGCACGAGAGCCTGTTCAACGTCGCCAACGGCACGTACCGCGGCCCGAGCACGCAGCAGGGCTATTCGCCGTTCAGCACGTGGACGCGCGGCCTCGCGTGGGCGATGCTCGGCTTCGCCGAGCAGCTCGAGTTCATCGAAACGCTGCCCGACACCGCGCTCGAGCCGTGCGGCGGGCGCGCGGCCGTCGACTCGCTCATGCTCGAGGCGGCGCGAGCGAGCTGCGACGGGTACCTCGAAATCGCCGCGGCCGACGGCGTGCCGTACTGGGATGCCGGCGCGCCGGGTCTGGCGACTCTCGACGACTGGGGCGCCCGGCCCGCGGACCCGTTCAACGATCGCGAGCCCGTGGACAGCTCCGCCGCGGCGATCGGCGCGCAGGGGCTGCTGCGGCTGTCACGCGTTCTGGCGCGACGCGGCGTCGATGCCGGCCGCTACGAGCAGGCCGGCTTTCGCGTGCTGGACACGCTGTTCGATGACGCGGGACCGTATCTCAGCGTCGATCCGAACCATCAGGGGCTGCTGCTGCACTCGGTCTATCACTGGCCGAACGGGTGGGACTACGTGCCGCCGGGCGCGTCCACGCCGCGGGGCGAGTCGAGCCAGTGGGGTGACTATCACGCGCGCGAAGCCGCGCTGTACGTGAAGCGTCTCGCTGAAGACGCGCCATACCTGGCGTTCTTCGGACCTGCCCTGAGCGAGCGAAGCGAGTCGAAGGGGCCGCCGGCGGCGGAAAGAAGACGATGACGGCGTCGAGCCGGCGGACGGCGCTCGTGACCGGCGGCACGCGCGGGATCGGACTCGGCGTCGCACGCGCCCTCGTACAGGACGGCTGGGACCTCGCGCTCTGCGGCGTGCGGCCTGAGGCGGCGGTGACCGGGATCCTCGACGACCTGACGAAGGGCGGCGCCGCCGTGCACTACGTCTCTTCCGATCTGGCACGCCAGGACGATCGCGCGCGCCTCGTCGAGGACGTGCGGAGGCGGTACGGCGCGATCAACGCGCTGGTGAACAACGCCGGGCGCGCGCCGCGCGTCAGGGCCGACCTCCTCGACGCGACCGAAGACAGCTTCGAGGAGCTGGTCCGCACCAACCTGCAGGGACCGTATTTCCTCACCCAGGCGATCGCCCGCGATCAGCTCGCGCGCCGCCGTGCCGATCCTGCCTTCTCCGCCTCGATCGTCTTCATCACCTCGGTGTCGGCCGAGCTGGCTTCGTCCAACCGCGGCGACTACTGCGTGAGCAAGGCCGGCCTGGCCATGGCCGCGCGCCTGTTCGCGGCGCGGCTCGCCGAGGACGGCATTCCGGTGTACGAAGTGCGGCCGGGCATTATCGCGACCGATATGACCGCCGGCGTGAAGGATACCTACGATCGCCACATCGCCGACGGCCTCGTCCCCGCGCGCCGCTGGGGCCAACCCGACGACGTCGGCCGCGTCGTCGCGGCGCTGGTGCGGGGTGATCTCAGCTACGCGACCGGCACGGTCGTCCACGTCGACGGGGGCTTGTCGCTGCCCCGTCTTTGATCGGGCCTCCCTCTTCGTGCCTCGGGCTTCCTTCCTCGTGCCTCGGGCCGTGCCTCGTTCCTCGTGCCTCGGGCCTCGGGCCCGGAGAATGGTTTACACGCGGCGTGCGGGCTCGACGAGCGAACGGCGCAACCCTCGGAGCATCTTGCCGATGTCTGTGTTGAGTCCGAGGAGCTTATCCAACTCGCCGTCTCGGAGGTAGCGCTGCGCCACGTAGAGTTGCGCGCGCGCTTCTCCGTTGGATCCTTTTGCCATGCGGGCAAAGTTCGCGAAGTCGCGGCGGGTCTCTCGCTCGAAGCCTTCAGCGATCTCTTCGACGATCTGAACGGCAGTCTTCCTCATCCGCTCGCCCAAGACAGACTCGCGCTGGAACTCCAGCCGTTCAGTAATTTCGAAGATCTCCTGGCAGGTCACCCGCATCTGGGGCCCTTCGACATCGCTCAGGGCAGGCTACTCGATGCGGGCGGCGGAACGATAGACTAGGTGCATGCAGACTCGTTCAATTCGCACACATCTTATATGCACGGCCAGCGTCGGCGTCCTGGTGATCGCCGGCCTCTCGGCGCAGGCGGCGCTCTCCGATTTCCGGCACGAGCAGCCGGGCGCCAAGTACAAAATCACGGTGGCGGATCTGCCGGCGCCCTTTGCGACTCGGCACGTCGACAATCCGCCGACGATCGTCCCCCGTCCGCAGCGTGCCATGCCTAAGACACTGCCGGGTTATTCGGTCGCCGAGTACGCGACCGGGCTCGAAAACCCGCGTCTGATACGAACCGCCCCCAACGGCGATGTCTTCGTCGCCGAGAGCAAGCCTGGCCTGGTGAAGGTCGCGCGCGCATCGGGTGCCAAGGCCGCGACGATCGAGATCTTCGCGAGCGGCTTCAACCGGCCGTTCGGGATCGCGTTCTACCCGCCCGGTCCGAGCCCCACTCACGTCTACGTTGGGAACACGGACTCTGTCGTCCGCTTCCCGTATCAGCCGGGCGATCTGAAGGCGAGAGGTCCGCAGGAGATCGTCGTCCCCGACCTGCCGGGCGGCGGGCAGGTGCGCGGCGGCGGCCACTGGACGCGCGACATCGCGTTCTCCAGGGACGGTAAAAAGATGTACGTCTCCGTCGGGTCGCAGTCGAACGCAGACGATGCAGACAACAATCCCGTCGAAAAGGACCGCGCGACGATCCTCGAGTTCAACCCTGACGGAAGCGGTCGTCGTGTGTATGTCTCAGGGATCCGCAATGCCGTGGGGATCGCGTTTCATCCGCAGACGGGACAGCTCTGGGCCTCGGTGAACGAGCGCGACGGCCTCGGCGACAACCTCGTGCCCGACTACATCACGCACGTCGAGGACGGTGACTTCTTCGGATGGCCGTGGTTCTACATGGGAGGACATCAGGATCCCCGGCACCAGGCGAAACACCCCGAGCTGAAATCGAAAGTCAAGACGCCGGACGTGCTCATCCAGGCGCACAGCGCGTCGCTCGAGATGGTGTTCTACACGGGGACGCAGTTCCCGGCGGCGCATCGCGAGAGCATCTTCGCCGCGCAGCACGGCTCGTGGAACAAGTCGCTGCGCACGGGCTACAAAGTGGTCCGCGTGCCGCTGAAGGCCGGCGCCGCCACCGGCGAGTACGAGGACTTCCTGACCGGGTTCGTGACCGGCGACGGGCACGTCTGGGGACGGCCGGTCGGCGTGGCCATTGCGCAGGACGGCGCGCTCCTCGTCAGCGACGATGGGTCGAACGTCATCTGGCGCGTGAGCTATTCGGGGGGGCGATAGTCTTGCCTGAACGAAGCCGAGGTCCCTCTATCCTGTACACATGCGTGCGCGTTCGCAGGACGAGCGCGCTGCCGTCGATGGCCGGCGAGGCCATGAACCCGTCGCCGAGGTGATTCTCGGCCAGCACCTTGAACGCGCGTCCCGCTTCGATCACGGTCGCGACGCCTTCTTCGCTGAAGAAGAA
>JBOGJB010000304.1:0-7182 GCA_050745085.1 Vicinamibacterales bacterium | reverse complement strand
ATCCTGAACGGCCCTTGCCACCTGGGCCGCCGTGGGCGACTGAGCGACGGCAATGCCCAAGGCCGAATGCCCCAGGCCGAATGGGACTGCGCTCGCGACGGACAGGATCGCGACGGCGACGGCGGTGCGCATGATGTGAAGTATTTCACAAATTCCTCATTGCGCTGGGGCCCCCGGCCTCCGCTGCGCTACGGCCAGGCTCGCCGAAGCCTTGGCGGAGGCGGCACCCCCAGCGCCTACCACTTCTCTATGCTCGCGGGGCCCCACCCCCGCTCGCTCGCGCTCGGCGGCTTCGCGCCTCCCGCGGGCTCAAGGCTGCTCGCTTCGCTCGGCGCGCTGATGCCGGCTTCGAGCTGCGAGCCCGGCACTGTAAGATCGAGACATGCCAGTGCTCATCTTCGGCAAAGACACCTGACCCTATACGGAAGCCGCCCGTGAGGATTACGCCCGGCGGCACGTCCCGTTCGAGTACGTCGACGTCAAGAAGAACGCGGCCGACCTCGAGCGGATGCTCAAGCACTCCAAAGGCCAGCGGCTCGTCCCGGTCATCGTCGAAGACGGCACCGTTACCATTGGATTTGGAGGAACGTGAGGAGTCTGACGCAGCCCGGCGGGCTGCAAGCACCAATGCCCAATGCCCAATGCCCAACGCGACTTCACTCGAGACAGTCGCAGTGGCGAGCGCAGTCCCGTTGGGCATTAGGCATTAGGCATTGGGCATTACAGAGAGCGTTCGGCGAAGAGATTCTGGAATCTCCACCGGCCGGCGCGCGGTGTAGTCGAACAGCACCTGCACCGTGCGGCCGGCGGCGATCGACTGGCCGTCGGGCACCCCGACGATCTCGTACTCGTAGGTAAAGCTCGTCCGGCCGATCGCCGCGAGCGAGAGGCGCACATCGAGCACGTCGCCGAAGCGTGCCGGGGCGCGGAAGTCGCACTCCGCGCGCGCGAGGATGGCGCTCACGCCATGCATCTCGAGCGCGGTATTTTCAGCCCCACGCTCATCGAAACCGGTCAGATTCATCGCCCGCCACAGCGCCGCGCGCGCTTCTTCCAGGTACGTGAAATAGACGGCGTTGTTGACGTGGCCGAACGCGTCACAGTCGCGAAAGCGCACCGTGAGGCGATGCGTAATGAGCGGCGTGGACATGCGGCGATGTTATCCTAGGGCGTTCACGCGGAACATGTCTGACGCTTTCACCGCCGACGAGCGCGCCGCGCTCGCGCCGTACTTCACGAACCTCGACGGGCCGGTCTTCGCGCTCGTCAACCTGCCCGAGACGGTCAAAGGCGCGCTCTTCGCGCGGTACTCGCGGTCGCCCAAGTCGCTTCGCCGCTTGTTCCTCGATGAGTTTCTGCCCAAGATTTCAGGGTCGGACCCATCCGTGGAATCCGCGAAATCCGTGGCTGCCATGAAATCCGTGGAATCCGCGGCCGTGGCGCGCGCGGAGCAACTCTACGCGCGCGTGCTCAACGAGTACGGAGACGATTCGGTCGCGCAGCTTGGCGGCGTGCACCTCGCGTGCGAGGACGCGTCGAACGTCCTGACGAAGCTCGTCGAGTGGGGACGCCTGATGGCGTACCTCGAACAATCCACGCGTTATATCGCCTACACGCAGCAGCGTGAGGGGCGCTGGCGCTATCACGTTCCGAACGAGCTGGACGAGCCTCCGCGGCTGCGGGCAAAGTACGTCGCCACGCTCGACGCGGCGTTCGCCGTCTACGCGCGCTGGATCGAGCCGGTGCAGGCGCACTTCCGGGCGCGCGTTCCGAAAGCGCCAGACGACTCCGACGCCGTCTATCGGTCCGCCATCCGCGCGAAGGCGCTCGACACGCTGCGCGGCCTTCTGCCGGCGGCGACGCAGTCGAATGTCGGCATCTACGGCACCGGCCAGGCCTACGAGGCGCTGCTCCTGCGCCTCCGCGCCAGCCCGCTCGCCGAGGCGCGCGGCTACGCGGACCTGATTCTGACCGAGCTGCGCAAGGTCATCCCGGCGTTCCTCACGCGCGTCGATCAGCCGGAGCGCGGCGGTCGGTGGAGCCGCTACCTGGCCGGCGCGCGCGACGCAACCGCCCGGCTCGCCGCCGAGATCACCGCCGACGCCGAGGCCGAGCCGCGCGACGAGGTCACGCTGACCGACTTCGACCCGGACGGGGAAGTCAAAGTCGTCGCCGCGGCGCTCTACGCCTCGACCGATCTGCCGGACGATCAGCTCGTCGCGATCGCGCGCCGGATGGGTCGCGATGAGCGGCTCCGCGTGCTCGCCACGTACGCCGGCGAGCGCGCGAACCGCCGCCACAAGCCGGGGCGCGCGTTCGAGCGCACGAGCTACCGGTTCGACGTGCTGACCGACTACGGCGCGTTTCGTGACCTGCAGCGTCATCGGCTGCTCTCCCTGGAGTGGCAGCCGCTCTCGACGCGCCACGGGTACGTCGAACCGGAGGCGATCGTCGAGGCCGGAGCGCAGGACGACTGGACACGCGTGATGGACGCCTCGGCGGAGCTGGACGCGGCGCTCCGGTCGGCCGGCCTCGCCATCGTCGCGCCGTACGCCGTCTCGATGGCGTACCGCGTCCGCTTCTACGTGGAGATGAACGCGCGCGAGGCGATGCACGTGATCGAGCTGCGTACCGCGCCGCAGGGACATCCCGCCTACCGCCGCGTCTGCCAGCGCATGCACCGCCTGATCGCTGATCGCGCGGGACACACCGCGATCGCGGAGATCATGCAGTACGCCGATCACTCCGAGGTGGAGCTGGAGCGACTGTCATCCGAACGGGCGCTGGAGAGGAAGCGACAATCAATGCCGAATGCCGAAGGCCGAATGCCGAAGGGGTCTTCACTCGCCACTGACGGCTAACCCGAGGTCGCGAGCGAAGTCCATTTCGGCATTCGTCATTCGGCATTCGGCATTATTCCGGAAGGACATCCTCCCGACTCCAATACCGGCCGAACTCATCGAGAAACGTCAGGCTCTCGAAGGATTTTATCCGATCCAGAAAGAGCACGCCGTCGAGATGGTCGGTTTCGTGCTGCATCACGCGCGCCGTGAAGCCGGACACTTTCAGCTCGACCGTCCGACCCTGCCGATCGAGCGCGCGGACCTGGATCTGCCGCGCGCGCGGGACCCGACCGCGCAGGTCCGGAATGCTGAGACAGCCCTCCCAGTCCTCCACCACCTCCGGCCCGGCAATCGTGATTTCCGGGTTCGCGAGGACCGTGAGCGGAAACCCGTGCTCCTCGTCCGTGGATCCCGCCACAAACAGCCGGACGCTCTCGTGCACCTGCGGCGCTGCCAGCCCGATCCCTTGATACTCCTTCATCGTCTCGAGCATGTCGTGGATGAGGCGCTGGATCGTCGGCCCCTTCAGCTCGGCCGGTTCGAGCGCCCGCGCGCGCGCCCGCAGAACGGGATGGCCCATTCGGGCTACCTTCAAAATGGCCATAGAGGGAGAAGTATATTTGTTGATCAACAAATGCAGGACGTCCAGTATCGCTTCTGTCCTGTCTGCGCGAGCGCGCTGGAGAAACGCCTGCTGAAGCCGGGCGACCCTGAGCGACTCGTCTGCTCCGCGTGCGGGTTCGTGTTCTACCTGGACCCCAAGGTCGCGGTGGGTACGATCATCCGCATCGACGCGTCGATACCCCTTGCGGCAGGCCCCTCGACGCCGCTCGGGGCAACCGCGCCGTCCGATCGCGTGGTCCTCGTCCGCCGCGCGATCGAACCGGGTTACGGCCGGTGGGTCTTCCCCGGCGGCTACGTCGACCGTGGCGAGCCGATCGAGATCGCGGCGGTCCGCGAGGCGCGCGAGGAGTCCGGACTGGAGGTCCGGCTCGAGGGCCTGGTCAACCTCTACTCCTACGCCGGGCGGGCCCCCATCATCATCGTCTACGCGGCGACCGCTCTCGGCGGCACGCTGTGCGCCGACGACGAGTGCTCCGAGGCGCGGCTATTCGGGATGGATGAAATTCCATGGGACGAGCTGGCGTTCCGCAGCACGCGCGAGGCCTTGAGGGATTACTTCACCGGCAGGTCCGCCCGCGGGTAATTGCTGTAGAATAGCTTCCAGTCCTGTAACCGGTCCCTGAGGCTCCCCCCACAACAGGCCGATAAACTACGTGTCGATGTCGGCATGTCCCGTGCACCGGCCTCGACAATTTTCAAACTGAGGGTGTGCTCTCAATGGCCCGATACATTCTTGGCGTCGGACTGGCCGCGACGATGGCGGCCGGCTGCTTCAACTACGAGCGAGGTACGCCGACGGGGCCGGGATCGACCGGTATCCAGGCGCTCGTCGGCAACTGGGGATCCGCCAACGTGCTGCCGTCCCGGGAGAACTGTACGGACTTCCAGTGGAGTGTGACAGAGCGAACCGCCACCAGCGCGGAGGGGACGTTCAGCGCGACCTGTAAAGGCGACCTCCGCGTCAACGGGTCGGCGAGCGCGACCCTCTCTGGCGACGTGATCAGGTGGAACGCGCAGGCGGTGGCGTCGGCGCCCGGCGTCCCGAACTGCCAAATCAATCTCACCGGCACGGCCGAGCTCGGCGTCGATTCGGTCCGGATTCCCTATAACGGAGACACCTGTCTGGGCGCCGTCAGCGGGGTGGAAACACTAAGACGTCGATAATGCCGAATGACGAATGCCGAATGACGAAGAGGTCTGCACTCGCCAGCGACAGCTGACCCGCCGTTGCAAGTGAAGTCCCTTTCGGCATTCGGCCTTCGGCATTCGGCATTGACAGGATCAGATTAGGTAGCCGCGAGTGCCTCCGCGCGAGCGGCACCGTAGAACGAGTACCACGACGTCGCAGGCTTCAAAGCCTCGTTGACGTTGTTGATGTTCTTCACGCCTTCGCCAGCGAGCCAGGCGCGGAAGGCGCCGGCCCCCTGCTTCGCGTAGACGGGGATGCCCTCTTTCCAGGTCGCGCGACCGCAGAGCACGCCTGCGAACTTCACGCCCGATTCGGCGGCGAGGGCGAGCGACTCGGTGAACTCGGCGTTGCTGACGCCGGCCGACAAGTAGATAAACGGCTTCGTCGCGACGTCCGCCGCGCGCCGGAACGCGGCCATCGCCTCCTTCTTCGTGTAGGCCGCCTGCCCGCCGAACGCCTTCGCCCCCTCGACGAACTTCATGTTGATCGGTACCTCGACCTTCATCACGTCCACGCCGTAACGGTCCTTCGTGAACTCGGCCATGCTCGCCGCGACGATCTCCGGCTTCTTTCTGGCGAACTCGAGGCCCTTCTCGTCCGCTCCTTCCTCGTAACCGACGAACTCGAGGAAGAACGGAATGTCGTTCGCCCGGCACTCGTCGCCGATGCGCTCGACCCAGGCGTGCTTCCGGTCGTTCGTCGGCTTCGGATCGAACGGCGAGTAGTAGAGGAGGATCTTGACGCAATCGGCGCCGTTTTCCTTCAGCCGGCGGGCCGACCAGAGGTCGAGGAGATCCGGCAGCCGGCCGGGGCCGGTCTTGTCGTAGCCGGTCTTTTCGTACGCGAGCAGCAGGCCGGCGTTCGCCGCGCGCCGCTTGCTCGCGGGAAGGCCCCACTCCGGGTCGAGCAGGATCGCGCTCGCGTGCGGCGTGAGCACCTCGGTCACCAGCGACTTGAATTCTTCCATGTCGCGGTCGCCGATCTCTCCACCCTTCTCCTTCGCGAGCGCCTTCTGCAGCGATCCACGCTGGTCCATCGCCGCCGCGGCGATGACGCCGCGATCGTTGGAGACTGCCTGCATGCCCTTCAGCTTGCCGGGTGTGAGTTTCACTGGATGCTCCCCGTGCCGAGTGCCTGGTGCTTCGTTCCCCCTGACCAGAACGTCAAACTATAGACTAGAAACTTTCTTAAGCGGAAACTGAAAGTCTTCGGTGACGGCGGTCGTCGCCGCCGACTCGACCATCGCGGCGATCGGCAGCGAGGCTTCTGCCTCCTCCACCTCCGCGGGTCGCGCTTTGGTCGCCGGATGCCGCGGTGTGAACAGCGTGCAGCAGTCCTCGTCCGGAATGATCGAGATCGAATAAGTCCCGAGCCGGTGCGCCTCGGCGGTGATCTCCTCCTTGTCCATCCCGACGAGTGGCCGCAGCACGGGCAGCGTGGCGACACTGCCGATTACGGAAAGGTTCTCGAGCGTCTGCGACGCAACCTGGCCGACGACCTCGCCGGTCACGAGGCCCTTCGCGCGCCACGTACGCGCGATACGTTCCGCGATCCGGAGCATCAGCCGGCGATAGACGACCACGCGGAGCGGCGGCGGGACGGTGACGACGACCTGCTGCTGCAGATCGCCGAACGGGACGAGGCAGAGCCGGGATCGGAGCTGGTGCACGGTCAGCACGCGCGCGAGCTCGCGCGCTTTCTCCTGCGACGCGCGGGACAGGATCGGGTAGCTGTGGAAGTGCACGAAGTGCACGCGGCAGCCGCGCTTCATCATGCGCCACGCGGCGACCGGCGAGTCGATCCCGCCCGACAGGAGGCACGCCACGCGGCCGCTCGAGCCGACCGGCAGGCCGCCCGCGCCGCGCTCCTTGCCGAAGAAATAGAATGCCTCCCCGGACAGCATCTCGACGTGAATCGTCAGCGCCGGCTGCTCGAGGTCCACGCGCCACCCGCGCGCCAGCTTGATCCGCCCGCCAACCTCGCGCTCGATCTGCGGCGAGGTCAGCGGGTAGCGCTTGTCCGCACGCCGCGCCGACACGCGGAAGCTCGTCACGTCGTCCGGCGGAAGGTCCGCGAGGATCGCACGCGCGATCTGGTCGACGTCGATCCCCGTCCGCCCGGCACGCGCGAAGTTGCCGACACCGAAGACGTGCGAGAGGCGCTCTTGGATCACGTCCCACTCGACGCCCGGGCCGAGCACGACCTCGAGGCGACCCATCAGCGCGCGGACTGCGGTCACGTCGAGGTCTGCCGTGGCGTCGCGCAGGTTCCGCACGAGCCGGGCGACGAACCACGGGCGGTTGCGGCCCTTCAGGGCGATCTCCTGATAGTGGACGATGACTGATTTCATCGTATCGCCGCGGCAGCCTGGTGCCCGGCTCTCACTGCGCTTTCAATCGTACCCGGCAGCCCGGTGTCGATCCAGTCGCTCGCGATCAGGAAGTTGCCCAGGCCCGTCGTGACCGGCGGGCGCGGCGGCGCGCCAGGCGCCACGGAGAACGTCGCGCGGCGCTCGCGGACGACGGT
>JBOGJB010000303.1:0-3457 GCA_050745085.1 Vicinamibacterales bacterium | reverse complement strand
CGGCCAGGCGCAGTTCGGGATCGTCCAGGGCGGCACCGATCCGGACCTGCGCGTCGAGAGCGCACAGCGCACGCTGGACGTGGGGTTCGAGGCCTACGCGATCGGCGGGCTCAGCGTGGGTGAGCCGGTCGACACCATGTACGACGTCGTCTCGCACACGGCGCCGCTTCTGCCGGAGGATCGTCCCCGGTATCTGATGGGGACGGGGATGCCGGACGATCTCGTCGAGTGCGTCGCCCGCGGAATCGATCTTTTCGACTGCGTGCTGCCGACGCGCAACGCACGCAACGGCCAGCTCCTGACGCGCGAAGGACGGATCGTCATCAAGCACGCGCGCTACGCGGAGGATCCGCGGCCTCCGGATCCGGCATGTGGGTGCTACACGTGCCGGCGCTTCTCACGCGCGTACCTGCGTCATCTCTTTCTGGCGCACGAGATGACCGCGGCGACCTTGAACACGCTGCATAATCTCTACTTTTACCTTGACACCATGAGACGGCTAAGGGAGGCTATTATGTTTGGGACATTTGAAACGTTCCGGCAGGAATTCCACCGGACCTTCTCCCGCACACGCGCCGTGGAATGACCCCGAATCCGCTCTGGCAGCTCGTCCCGTTCGCGGCCATTCTGGCCATTTTCTATTTCCTGATCCTGCTGCCCATGAAGAAGCGGCAGCGGAAGATCCGGGATTTCCAGACCGCGCTCAAAGTCGGTGACCAGGTCGTGACGACCGGTGGCATCCACGGCGAGATCACGCGGCTCGACGACAAGCTCGTGCAGCTCCAGATCGCCGAGAAGGTCCGCATCCGCATCGCGCGGGCGGCCATCGGTGGATACCAGGGCCAGGAGCCGATCGTCCCCGAATCGTCATGAACAAGAACCTTCGCTGGAAGTTGATTCTGATCGTCGCCATCACCGCGCTGGCGGTCTACGCATTTTATCCACCGCAGGAGAAGATCCGGCTCGGCCTGGATCTCAAGGGGGGCGTGCACCTGGTCCTGCGCGCGCAAACCGACGACGCGCTACGGCTCGAGACAGAGACGACCGCCGAGCGCCTGCGTCAGCAGCTGCGCGAGCGCGGCATCGCGGTGACGTCGGTGCAGATCGTCGACGCGTCGAGCTTCCGGGTGGACGGCGTTCCGCCGGCGCAGGACGCCGAGGTCCGCCGGATTGCCGATGACGAAACGGGCGCCGCGTTCACGCGCTCGTCGGACGTCGGTTCGTACAGCTTCCGCCTGCGCGACCCCGTCATCCAACAGCTGCGGCAAGAGGCGGTGCGGCAGGCGCTGCAGACGATCGAGAAGCGTGTCAACGCACTCGGCGTGGTCGAGCCGATCGTCACGGAGTACGGTTCCTCGGGGGACCAGCTCCTCGTCCAGCTTCCAGGCGTGACCGACGTGCAGCGCGCGAAGGAGATCATCCGCTCGACGGCGGTGCTGGAGCTGAAGATCGTCGAGGACGGACCGGCGGCGACGCGCGAGGCACTGCTCGCCACGCGCAACGGCCAGCTCCAAGCGGATATGGAAGTGGTGCCGGGGACGAGCGACGTCAGCGCGCCGGGCGAGCGGCCCGAGACGGTCTACTATCTCGTCCGGAAAGTTGCCGCGGTCAGGGGGACCGACCTGCGCAACGCGCGGCCGACGCTCGACTCCAACAACCAGCCGGCGGTCGGCTTCTCCCTCACCCGCGACGGAGGGCGGAAGTTCGCGACCGCGACCCGCGAGAACGTCGGCCGGCGGCTCGCGATCATCCTCGATGGCCGCGTGCAATCTGCGCCGACCATCAATAGCGAGATCAATAGCGAAGGCATCATCGAGGGCACGTTCTCGAATCAGGAAGTGGCGGATCTCGCGCTCGTGCTGAAATCGGGCGCGCTGCCGGTCACGCTGACCTACATGGAGCAGCGCACCATCGGCCCGACGCTCGGGGCGGAGTCGATCCGGCGCGGCATCCTGGCGTCGGTCGGTGGCCTGCTGTTCGTGGCGCTCTTCATGCTCGTGTACTACAAGCTCTCCGGCGTCAACGCAATTGTGTCCGTCATCCTGAATCTCATCATCCTCCTCGGCTTCATGGCCTACCTGGAGGCGACGATGACGCTCCCGGGCATCGCCGGCTTCGTCCTGACGATAGGTATGGGCGTGGACTCGAACGTGCTGATCTTCGAGCGCATCAAGGAGGAGCTCGCCACCGGGAAGAGCGTGCGCGCGGCCGTCGCGGCCGGGTTCGACCGCGTGTTCCTCACCATCCTGGACACGCACGTGGCCTCGCTCATCGGCGCGGGGATCCTCTTCAACTTCGGCACGGGGCCCATCCGAGGGTTCGCGACGACGCTGACGTTCGGCCTGCTGGCGAACGTCTTTACGGCCGTGTTCGTCTCGCGCACGGTGTTCGAGTTGGCGCTCGCGCGCCGGCAGGCGGCCACCCTGAGTATCTAGGGTGAAGCAGACATGAGACTGTTCCGGACGACCCCCAATTTCGACTTCATCCGCTGGCGCTGGCACGCGCTGGCGCTGTCGACCGTCATCATCATGGCCGGCGCGGCGCTCGTGGTGACCCGCGGGCTGCCGCTCGGCATCGATTTCGCGGGCGGCACGGCGATCGTCGTCAAGTTCGAACGGCCGGTGACCGAACAGGCGATCCTCGAGGCTCTGGCCTCGCAGCCGGGCGAAAAGATGGTGCAGCGGTACGGCGCCCCCGGCGACAACGAGATACTGATCCGGCTGCCGGAGCTCGTCGTCGAGCAGGGGGCGAGCCTCGAGCAGGGCGCGCGCGCCGTCTTCGATCGGCTCAAGCAGGCCAACCTCGGCAACTTCGTCGAGCAGAGCACCGAGATCGTCGGGCCGGCGGTGGGCGCCGACCTGCAGCGCAAGGGGATTTACGCCACGCTGTTTTCGCTCGCGGCGATCACCGCGTACATCGCGATCCGCTTCCGCGTGAGCTTCGCGCTCGGCTCGATCGTCGCGACGTTCCACGACATCCTGGCGACGCTCGCGTTCCTCGTGTTCTTCGAGTACGAGTTGTCGCTGAACATCGTGGCCGCGATGCTCACGATGGTCGGCTACTCGGTCAACGACATGATCGTCATCTTCGACCGGGTGCGTGAGAACTCCCGCCTGGCCCGGCGCGAACCGCTCGAGAAGGTGATCAACGACAGCATCAACCAGACGCTCACCCGGACGGTCATCACGTCCGGCACGATCTTCCTGTCGGTACTGGCGCTCTATGTCTTCGGCGGCGAGGTGCTCGAAGGCTTTGCGTTCACGATGCTGGTGGGCACCGTGGCCACGACGTATTCGGGCTGGTTCATCGCCCCGTCGATTGCCATCATGTTGAGCAAGCCGTCGGCGTCCGTGCGCGCCGCCGCCGCGGCCGCCACGGGCGGCCAGCGTCCAAACAAGAAACGCGCATAGCAGCGTGACCCTCCTGGCGGCGGTCGTGCTCGGGATCGTGCAGGGGC
>JBOGJB010000302.1:0-9633 GCA_050745085.1 Vicinamibacterales bacterium | reverse complement strand
CTGCAGCCCCTTACGATCGTCGACGTCCGCGTCGTCGGCGCCGACGGAAACCACGTGCGGGAGCGAGAGGCGATGATGACCTTCTCGGCGGGCGTGCTGACGGTGGCCGAGAGAAACGGCACGGTCGTGCGCTCGATTCCGTACGACCAGATCATGAGCGTGAGCTACTCGCGATCGCGGCAGCCGATGTGGCAGTCCCCCGGCGGGCCGGCGCCGGTCATGCGTGTCGGCGGCGGAGCGTTCGGGATGTTCCGCTCGGAGCCGCACTGGATGTCGATTCGCACGAAAGAGGCCTTCCTCGTGCTGCGCGTCGAGCCCGAGCACATCCGGAGCCTGCCGAACGCGTTCTCGCAGCGCGCCGGCGTCACGATCGACATCGTGCGGGTCCGCGTCCGCTGATGTTCAGCCTCTCGTTTCTCGACAGCGGAACGTCGCGCGTGCAGCGGCTGCGGGACGGACTGACCGTCGTCGGGCGCGCCCCCTCTTGCGACATCGTCATCAACCATCCCACGGTCTCGCGGCAGCACACCAAAATCCGCTTCGAGGCCGGCCGCTGCTTCGTCGCGGACGCCGGCAGCCGCTACGGCACTCGCGTGAACGGCGTGCCGCTCGACGGCGAGTGCGAGCTGGTCGCGGGGGACGTCGTCACCGTCGGCGCGATCGCGATCACGGTGGAGCAGCGGGTCGCCGAGCGCGAGCTGCTGTCGGAAGGCCACCAGCTCCTCGAGGATTCCGGCACGCTCGTGCGCCGCGTCGCGGCGACGGCCGCCGAGGGGGCGGCGGTGTCAAGCCCGGGTGAGCGGCGGAAGGGAGAGGATCGCCGTAAGGTGAACCTCGGTCGCGCGGCGGGGGAGCGCCGCGGCGGACGCGAGCGGCGCGGCGGGCGCTTCCTGAAGCTGCTGACGGAGATCGCGAAGACGCTCGTCACCGTCCGGCCGATCAACGAGATGCTCGGAAAGGTGGTCGACCTGGTGTTCGAGGTCGTGCCGGCCGAGCGGGTATTCCTCATGCTCCGCGACTCGCCGGACGAGCCGCTGACGGGGCGCGTCATGCGCAACCGCGACCGGAGCGTGCCGGGCCGGGCGTCGCTCAGCCGGACGGTCGTCAACCGCGTGATGCGCGAGCGGGTGGCGATGCTCGCCTCCGACGCGCTCTTCGACCCGCGGCTCGACTCCGCCGCCAGCGTGCAGGCGATGAGCGTGCGGTCGTTCATGTGCGCGCCGCTCTGGAATCGCAACGACGTCATCGGCGTGATGTACTGCGACAACCCGCGCGCGAAGCGGTTCACGCCCGAGGACCTGGACGTCTTCACGGCGTTCTGCAGTTACACCGCGGTCGCGATTGAGCAGGCGCGCCTTTCTGCGCAGCTCATCGAGGAGCTGAAGCGCCGGGAGCGGCTGCAGCGCTATCACTCGCCGGCGGTCGTCAACCGGATTCTCCACGGCGGGACGGGCATCGACGCGCCGTTCCTCGCGCAGGAACGCGAGGTCACGGTGATGTTCTGCGACCTGGTCGCCTTCACGCACTTCTCGGAGCACCGCCCGCCGCTCGAGGTGGCCGCGGTTCTCAATGCGTTCTTCACGCGGATGGCCGAGGTCATCTTCGAGCATGAGGGGACCCTCGACAAGTTCATCGGCGACGCGATTCTCGCGGTCTTCGGCGCGCCGTTCGAACAGCCGGATCACGCCGCGCGGGCCGTCGCCGCCGCGCGCGACATGCGCCGCGCGCTCGCCGCGATGAACGCCGAGCCCGGGGCCTCGCCTCTCCAGATGCGCATCGCGCTGAACTCCGGGCGTGCGCTGACCGGCGACATCGGCTCGCCGCGCCGGCGGGAGTTCACGGTCCTCGGCGACGTCGTCAACACCGCGTCGCGCGTCGAGAGCGTGGCGGGGCCGGATCAGGTGCTGATGACGGGGACGACCTGGGCGCAGGTCAAGGACACGTTCAAAACGCGGAAGGTGGGAACGAATACGCTGCGGGGACGTGACACGGTGACCGAACTCTATGAACTGATCGAGTAGTCTTTAGTGTCTTTAGTGCTTGGTGCCTAGTTCTTGGTATGACTGCGCTCGCGACCTTCTTCGCTGACTAAGTGCGATCTTGTCAGCGCCGGCCTTCCAGGAATCCGTCCCAGCGAAACTGTCGTTTGTCTATGAGCGCGACAGCGTATCCCTTCTCGGCGAAGACCGTCGCGAGGGCGACCATACCAACGACTAAGGACCAGGAACTGGCAGCGCTAGTACCCGATAGCAAGTCCGTCCTTCCTGCGATCTGACCCACCACTGAGGACTCTGGTCCGTGGATCGATCAGGATCGCCTGATATCCGCCGTGCGACCCTCCGCGTTCGGCCAGCCGGTGGCCCATCGCGGCCAGCGTCGTCCGCGTCTCATCCGAGATCCCGTTCTCGAGGTCCAGCCGCGCGCCGTGATTGAAGCGCGGCGCGTCGCCGGCCGCCTGGACGTCCATCTTGAAGTCGATCAGGTTGAGCAGCACCTGCACGTGCCCCTGCGCCTGGTGATCCCCGCCCATGACGCCAAACGAAAGCCACGGCCGGCCGTCCTTCATGACCATGGCCGGCACGAGCGTGTGGAACGGCCGCTTCCCGGGCCCTATGACGTTCGGATGCGACGGGTCGAGCGAGAACAGACTCCCACGGTTGTGCAGCGCGATCCCGGTGTCGCCGGCGACGATGCCGGCGCCGAACGTATTGAAGAGCGACTGGATGAGCGAGATAACGTTTCCGTGCCGGTCGGCGGCCGTGAGGTAGACGGTATCTCCGCGTGCCTCGGGCCTCGTGCCTTGGGCCTCGCGCGGGCCTCGTGCCTCGTGCCTGGAGGGTGCCTGGTGCGCGGTGACTCCCGGTGAGAACTGCGACGCCTTCGAGAGATTGATCTCTTTGCGCCGCTCGGCCGCGTACTCCTTTGAGATCAGCCGCCGCAGCAGGTCGCCAGGCACCGAGCCGGGATCGGCGAGATACGCGTCGCGATCCGCGAACGCGACCTTCTTCGCTTCGACGAGCAGGTGCAGATACGCGGCCGAGTTCTGGCCGAGCGCCGCGACATCATAGGCCTCGAGGATGTTGAGCATCTCGAGTGTGGCGAAGCCCTGCGTGTTCGGCGGCAGCTCGTGCACATCGTGGCCGCGATACGAGGTCGAAATCGGATCGACCCAGTCGGACCGGTGCGCCGCGAGATCTTCGGCGGTCAGGAAGCCCTCGCGCTTCGCCATGTCGGCGGCGATGGCCTGGGCGATCGCGCCGCGATAGAAGGCGTCGCGGCCGCCGCGCGCGATCGCCTGAAGCGTCGCCGCGAGCTTCGGATTCACGAAGATCTCTCCGGTGCGTGGCGCGCGCCCGCCGAGGAGAAACGTCGCTGCGGCCGCCGGGTCCTTCGCGAGCGTGTCCTCGGCGGACTGCCACTGATCGGCGATGACCGGCGTGACGGCATAGCCGTCGCGCGCGTACGCGATCGCCGGCTCGAGCGCGCGCGCGAGCGGCAGGGTGCCGAACCGCTCGATCAGCTGGGCCCAGCCGTCTACGGCGCCCGGCACGGAGACCGACAGCGGCCCGCGCGAGGGGATGTCGTCCAGGCCGCGCGCCCGGAACGCGGCCGGCGTCGCCCCGTTCGGTGCGCGGCCGCTCGCGTTCAACCCGTACAGCTTTCCGCTCGTCGCGGCATTGCTCTCACCGGGGGCCCCTGTCCCCCGGTAGTACACGATCGCGAAGAGATCCCCGCCGACGCCTGTCATCGTCGGCTCGGTCACCGACAGGACGGCCACGGCGGCGACCGCGGCATCGATCGCGTTGCCGCCTTCCTGCAGCACGCGCAGACCGGCGGCTGAAGCAAGCGGCTGGCTGGTCGCGATGAGACCGTTACGGGCGATCACGGGGGACCGGGAGCCAGGCATCAACGCGAGGCAGCATATCGCGGCGAGCAGAAGCGTCGTGCGCATGGCGGCATGTTACCCTTGATTTCGTGATCCGCGACCGCATCGCCCGCCTCGTGGCGGAGCTGCCGAAAGACCCCCAGTACCCCACGCAAGGGGCGACGCTCCTCATCGATCTCGAGCGCCGCGAGGTGGCGCGCGGCTATACCCCGGCGCGCGTCGTGCGCGGCCTGCTCGCCGGGCGCGGCGCGAACATGTTCTACCTGCACCGGCTGCTCGACGAGTCGCTGCATCCGCTGCATCCAGACGTACCGCTCATCTTCGGGTCCGGCGTCCTGACCGGCATCGTGCCGAGCGCGGCGCGCGGCAACGCCACGTCGTGGTCCCCCGAATCGGGCGTCCTGATGGACGGCAACGCCGGCGACTACTTCCCGTCGTTCATCCGCATGAACGGCGTCGATCATCTCGTGCTCTACGGCCGCGCCCCCGGCTGGACGCTGCTCCACATCCACGATGGGCGATTGTCGATTCTGGACGCCGCGAAGTACGCCGGTCTCGACAACCTCGATCTCCGCGATCGCGTCGCCGAGGACTTCGGCGGCGTCTGGACGCGCGACCTCGCGATGGTGAACATCACGCGCGCGGGGGAGAACCTCGTGCTCACGAGCGCGATCATGGCCGGGCCGAAGGCCTGCTACGCGCGCGGCGGGCCGGGCGCGAAGATGGGCTCGCTCGGACTCAAAGCAATCGTCGTCCAGGGCCAGACGCGCGACTTCGACACGGCGCAGCCGTACAAGGGCTACAACCGCACGATCGCGCAGAAGCTGCTCGACACCTCGGTCGTCAAGCACGCCCTGCGGACGACCGGAACGCCGTTTCTGTACAAGCCGAGCCGGATCCTCGGCGCGATGGGGACGAAGAACAACCAGGAGACCACCTGGACCGATCGGCTCGACTCCGACCACATCACACCGTATCGGCCGGGGATGGCCGGCTGCTTCCGCTGTCCGGTCAACTGCCGCCCGCTGAACGATCTCGGCACGGACCCCTCGGACAGGTACGGCCGCGGCGACGGTCCCGAGTACGTGACGCTCGGCAAGTTCGGCCCGAACCTCGGCATCGATCGCGTCGAGCCGGTGATTCGGCTGAACAATGTCTGCAACGATCTCGGGCTCGACACCGCCTCCACCGGCTCGGCCCTCTCGTGGGCGATGGAGCTGTTCCAGCGCGGCATCATCACGACCAGGGAGACCGGCGGGTTGGCGCTCACGTGGGGGAACGCCGAGACTGTGGAGCAACTGCTCTTCATGCTGGCGCGGCGCGAAGGCTTCGGCGAGGTGCTTGCCGACAGCACGCGGGCGGTCGAGAAGGGACACTATCCCGCGGAGGCGCTGCGGTATCGCATGGCGGTCAAGGGGCTGATGCAGAGCGATCCGCACGACGCGCGCATCCTCAAGGCGTTCGCACTGGGTCTGGCCGTGGCGACGCGCGGCATGGATCACCTCCGCAACCGCGTGACCCTCGAGATCAACGCGCGCATCAACGACGACCCGGCGTTCAAGGCGCGTCTCTACGGCGGCGACGTGAGCGCCGCCCCCAACAGCTACGCCGCCAAGGAGCTCGCCGTCCGGGTCTGCGAGAACGTGTACGGCGTCGGGGACGCCGTCGGCATGTGCCGGTTCACGACGAAGCTGTTCAACAGCCCGTCGCTGCCGGGCCTCGACGAGTTCGCCAACCAGATCGCAAACGTGACCGGCCTGGCGTTCAGCACGACGGACCTGGATCGCGTCGGCCTCAACATCATGGGGATCGAGCGGCTGATCAACGCGCGTCTCGGCGTCACGCGCAGAGACGACACGCTCCCCGAGCGCTGGTTCGAGGAGCCCATCCAGGTCGGCTCGTACAAAGGGGAGAAGATCGACCGCGTGGAGTTCGACGCGATGCTGTCGCGGTTCTACACGGTGTCGAATCTCACCGAAGAAGGGATTCCGCAGGAGGCTTGGCGCCGGGAGCTTATTGAGTTGGTAGGGATTGGGGACTAGGGACTTGGGACTCTGTATTTCTGTTACGTCCCTAGTCCCCAGTCCCTACGGTATCGAGATCTTGTCGTGATCACTGTCCGGCTGCCGTCAACACTGCGCACGGGCGCTTCGGATACGCTGACCGTTACTGAACCTGTGCGCACGATCGGACAGCTGGTGGACGTTCTCGACCGGCGTATTCCCGGCTTTCGCGATCAGCTGGACGACTCGGTCTTCAACTTCGCCGTCAACGACGAGATGCTGTTGCACGGCGTGCGCGACCATCCGCTTCGCGACGGCGATACGGTGGAGATCATCCCGACGATCTCCGGCGGCTGTTAGCCGAGCAGCTGCACGTTTCCAATAAATCTGTAGCCGCGCTTGGGGACGGTCTCGATGTATTTCTGAGAGGCGCTGTCGCCGAGCGCTTTGCGGAGGCAGGAGATCCGCTGCGCGATGGTGTCGTCGCCGACGAACGTGCCGGCCCAGACGCGGTCGAGCAGCTGCTGCTTGGTCACCAGGCGGCCGTGGCGCTCGACGAGGAACCGCAGCGTCTCGAACTCCTTCGGCGCGAGCGGCACCGGCACGCCGCGGCGCAGCAGCCGCTCGTCGGCGACGTCGAGCCGATAGTCGTCGAACTCGTACACGGCCTGCGCGGTGCGACCGGTGGCCTGGATCAACGCTTCGATGAGGACGTCTTCGGGTCGTGCGTTCTCGGGGTCCTTATCCTTGCTGGCCATGTCAGGACATCTTGAGGGATTCGTCAGGCTTCCGTCATGACGCCGGATCACGCCCAACGTAACTTGTTAATAGCTGGGGGGGGCGCCCGGTTCCGTCAGGCAGGCAGTTTAGCCGCCGAGCGGGGCCGGGCGCAATTTTTCACTAAACCGAACCACGTGTTCTTCCGTCTAAGCTTGTAAGAAAGGGGAACACGTCAATGTTGGAACTCGATTTCTCGAGCACCGCGGAGAGCGTCGTCGGCGCGCTGCTCGTTGTCGCGATGATCGTGGCAATACTGGTCTAACGGGACTCCGTGGCGGCCGCCGGAGCCGCCACGTAGCTCCGACGCGCCCGGGCCGTCATCCCGGGCCGCTTCACCCGCACATCCAGCTTGTGCACCTTGCCATCGAGCTTCTCCGGGGAGAAGCCGAGGACGTACTGCGAATGGAGTTCCTGCGCGACGCGCGTGAAGGTCGTGCCCAGCTCGTCGGTCTGCTTCAGCTCGAAGAACCCGCCGCCCGTTTCTTCGGCGAGCTTCTTCAACCCGCGGTCTGGACGCGTGCGCACGCGCTGCACGCCGTTGAAGTAGTCCGACTCCAGCCCGATCGCGTAGACCATCATTTCCAGTAGCCTCGCGCGGTCCAGCACGTCGCCGAGACCCGTCTTGCTCGCCGTATCGTCGCCGTCGGTGAACACGAGGACAACCTTCCGCCCGTCGATCGGCTCGAGCTTGTCCATGCTCTGATCGATCGCGTCGTAGAGCCGTGTCGGGTAACCGAAATCGAGGTCCTTGAGGTGCCCGATCAGTTCGTCGCGATCGTTCGTAAAGCTCGCCTTCGGAAAAAAACTGATCTTGTCGCTGAACGCCCCGACCCGCGCCTTATCGTCCGGCAGCAGCCGGATGAGGAATTGCTCCGACGCCTTCTTCACGAGGTCCAGCGCGAGCGTCATGCTGCCGCTCGTGTCGAGCATGACGACGGCGGTGATCGGGCGTACCTCGTTGTCGAACAGCGTGACCGCCTGCGGCTTGTTGTTGTCCAGGATCTCGAAATCCTCTTGCGTCAGATCCGGGACCAGGCGCTTCGTCGCGTCGGTCACGGTCACGTAGAGCGGGACGGTCTGCGTGCCGGACCGGAACTTCTGGGTTTCCTGGTCGATGGAGCGCGGGCCTCTCAGGCCCGCGAGCCCTGCGGGTAGAAGCAGTACGAATCCGAGCGCGGCGAAGGTTGGGCGCATGGGACGGGGTCCAGCAAGGAGTGTACCTCCGATCGGCTAAGATTTCGCCATGCGGGGGCATTATCGACCTAGCGCTGAGGTCCTTCGTCAGTTTCGATCGTCAGAGGCCGTACGAGTTCCTTCCCCGCCACCGACAGCTTGACGACGTAGCTGCCCGGCTCGGCCGGCTGGCCGGCGAACTGTCCGCCGAAGCCCCCGCCACCACCGCCGCTGGTGAACCCGGCTGGCCGCGGCGGCGGTTCGCCCCGCAAGTTCCAGCGCACGCGGTTCAGGCCCGCCTTTGCCGGACCTTTGAGCGTCCGGATCGTCCGTCCGGTCTGATCGCTGATCGTGATCGTCGCCTCGCCTTCCGCGTCTCTCGTCAGGTGGTAGCTGATCGACGCGCCTTCCGGGTTCTGCGCCCGGAAATGCTTCGCGTTGTTGACGCGGGCGGACTGCGTGTCGTTCTGCCACTGCGTGACGTTGCGGACCGAGAAGAGATAGGCGTCGGCCTTCGCGACCTGGTCCGACAGCTCCTGCAGCGGCGAGATGTCGTCCAGAATCCAGATGCTGCGCCCGTGCGTCCCGACGATCAGGTCGTTGTCGCGCGGGTGGATGAGGAGGTCGTCGATGCGGACCGTCGGCAGGCCGGGGGAGAAGCGCTTCCAGTCACGTCCGCCGCTCGTCGAGACGAACAGCCCGAAGTCGGTCCCCACGAACAACAGATTCGGGTTGCGCGTATCCTCTTCGATTACGTTGACGTTGCCCATCACCGGCAGGTTGTTCGCGATAGACGTCCAGGTCTGGCCGTAATCGCGCGTGACGAACACGTACGGCTTCCAATCGTCGTTGCGATGGTTGTCTATCGTCACGTAACACGTTCCGGCGTCGAAGCGCGACGGCTCGATCCGCGACACGAGATACTCGCCGCTCACACCTTGAATCCGTGACGCCACGCTCGTGAACGTCTCGCCGCCGTCACGGCTCACCTGCAGGTTCCCGTCGTCGGTCCCGACCCAGATGACGCCGCGCCGCGCCGGCGATTCGGCGATCGTGGTGATCGATCCGAAGGCGAGCGTGCCGTCGTGGTGTGACGGCACTGGAACGTCTGGCGCGACTCCCATGATCGGCCGCGCGAACCGGCCGATGTTCTTCGTCAGGTCGCCGCTCATCGTCCACGTGTCGCCGCGGTTCGTGGACTTGAAGAAGCGCTCGGCCCCGGTGTAGATGACGCTCGGGTCGTGCGGCGAGATGAAGATGGGCGTGTTCCAGTTGAAGCGGAACTGCGTCCCCGGGGGCGGCTCGGGGACGATATTGCTCGTCTGCGGCTGCTGGCCGAAGCCGCCGGGAACCTGAGGCTGAGCCTGCGCCGCGGGTGGCGCAGGTTGGGACTGCGCCGGCGCCGCCGTCTGACCGGCGGTCGCCGTCGGCTGATCCTCGCGGGGGGGATTCGGGTTACGGCGTCCCGCCGCCGGCTGGCTCGCCTCGGCTGGATCGGCCGTGGTAGTCGTCGTCTCACGCCGCGGCCGCGCGCGCGGCCGGATGCCGACGCTCCGGCCCGCCTTCAGGTCCAGCCGGTTCATGTTGCCGTTCTGCGACTCGGAATACACGATCGACCAGTTGGTGGGGTCGTTCGCGGTGTAAAAGCCGTCCCCGCCCCCGACGCGGTACCAGTCGGCGTTCGTGCTGCCCTGGCCTCGTGTGGCGCTCGGTCCGCCCCAGCTCCCGTTGTCCTGCAATCCGCCGTACACGTAGTACGGCTTGCGCATGTCGGCGCTGACGGCGTAGAAC